>CAXTTV010000001.1:0-17828 GCA_964247295.1 uncultured Ktedonobacteraceae bacterium
AGATCCAGGGCATCGGCGATACTCTCCAGCACTTTGGCCGAAGGATATTTCTGCACCCGCTCAATCTCTCCAATATAGATTTCCGAGAGTCCCGCCTTATCCCCCAGTTCCTTCATCGTAAGCTCAAGTTCCTGTCGCTCACGCCGGATGATTCTCCCCAGGATTTTTTGTAGATCAGGCATCTTTTGTAATCCTTCCTATGCTCATAGCATAGCTGTTTTTCGGGGCATGCTCACAGCATACGTTTCTTCTAGAGTATATGAGATCTCGATGGTATATTCAAGTCAGAGCCCGTACATACAGGGCTATTTCATTCTCTTCTTCTGCCGCCTACGGCGGCGAGGAGGGGGAGGAGGTGAGCGGGGACGCCCCGCCCCCGTCAAGGGTTGACACCCCTGGACCCCGCTTCTCTCTAGAATGAAAAGACCTTGCCGTACACATTCAGATTTTTGTCCAGAAAGGATACTTTTTATGGCAGCTTACTTCTATAATACCCTGAAACTCAGTGATAGCGGAAGATCGCAACCTCTGAACGTTCCCATGGTTTATGAGCAGATTACTGCTGAGCCAGCGACCTGGGAGTATCATGTGCTTTCAGTGGATCTGCGCGAGCAGCCCGTCCCTGATATTGAAATGCTCAACAAGCTGGGTAAAGAGGGCTGGTTACTGGTTAGCATTTTATCTGCGGATGAGCGGAGACAGGCTACCTATTACTTTGTCCGTCAGCATATTCAAGAGTTGTGAGAGAGGAGAAACTGAGAATGAGTAACAGTCTGTTAGTTCCTACAGTCATCGAGACAACCGGGCGAGGCGAGCGCGCCTACGACATCTTCTCGCGTTTACTGCGGGAACGGATTATTATGATCAACGGGCCAATTGAAGATAGCATGGCAAGCCTGGTCGTTGCGCAACTGTTGTTTCTGGCGGCGGAAGACAGCAAACGCGAGATCAACATGTATATTAACTCTCCCGGTGGTGTCATTACCTCCGGTCTGGCGATCTACGATACCATGCGATCTCTTCAGTGTCCGATTTCTACAACCTGTATTGGTATGGCCGCCAGCTTCGGAGCGATCCTGCTAATGGCTGGAGATAAGGGTCTGAGACACTCGCTCCCCCACTCGCGTATATTGATTCACCAGCCGTTGATCTCCGGTGGTGGAATTGGCGGACAGGCCTCTGACATCGACATTCAGGCGCGCGAGATTTTGCGTAACCGGGATATGATGAACGAGATCATCCAAAAGCACACCGGCCAGTCGCTTGACCGTATTCGCAAGGATACCGAGCGGGACTATTATATGAGCCCTGAAGAGGCCGTAGAGTATGGGATCGTTGACGATGTGCTTAATCTGATTGACCGGAAAGAGAAGTAATCTTTACATAATCCATCTCTAGCCATTGTTTATCGCAAGCGACACTGCCAAAGCGCAACGCGCCACGTGGAGTCGCGACCGCGTACTGATTGTCTATCCAGGCTACAAAGCCTAAGGCACGCGTCGGCGGATTGGGAACCGTAAGCACCGGCTGATCATCAACGAAAAAGCTGGCTGTGTCCAGTAACCAGTCCAGCCGATACGTATGCCACTCCGTGAGATCCTGTTTGAGCACAGCCTCGCTGGTCCCGCTTAGTCGTTGTAGCCAGCGAGCCGCCGGACGAGGATTGCCACTGAGGCGACCCCAACCCGTACTGAGAGCAGTCGGAAGGATAGAAGCCAGTGCTCCCGCACGCATACTATGAACCACCTGTGCCTTCCAGCCCCAGCCCGGACTATCTGGTACCAGCGCCATATTGGAAGGGGGAGAGGCATAAAAGAACCAGATCGCCTCTGGCAGCATCAGAATATCGCCGCGAACAGAGAAGGGATAGTTCCAGAAACCGAAGCCAGCCGTGCCGCGCAGAAAGCCAGAATCCTCACCAGTATTCTCAATCGTCGCAGCCGGATGTGAAGCATGGGCGCGCACCTCCATATAGAGTGGAGCCCGCCAGGGGAAATCCGTGCGTTTCTTCTTCCCGTAGTCATCAATCTGCGCATCAGAATATTCACCTTGAGTTGCGGGGCCCATAGAAAGAAGCAAGCTAGAAGATCGACTTGTCAGAATACCATTACCCAGGCGAGTAGGGAACCAGTAGTGGGAGAGGTCAGTTGGCACCTTTCCTGAGATCGTAGCAAAATAAAGCTTTTCCTTGCCACATGCCGATGCCAGTCTTCAGGATAGCTCAGACAAGATCATCTGGATTAATATTCATTGATACATCAAGCAGCTCTTTTTCAAGCTGTTGCCAGACCAGCTTTTCAGCCTCAATATTATTGATAGAGTGACCCTGCTGAGAAGCCTGGATCATCTCAAACGCAACACGTTGTCGGAAATTGGAGAAATAGGTTTTCTGGACAGAATGTAGAGGAACGATGCGCAGCTCGATCTGACGGGGATCGTAGAACTCCTCAGCCTCGAAAGCCAGAGATACCAGATCCGCATAATTTTTAATCAGCGTCAGGCGAGACTGTGAAAGAAAGTGGTTCGCATAGGTACTGGAAACCAGCAAGCATCCTGCCACCCGGCCAGCGAACATAATAGGGTAGGCCGCCGCGCTTTTCTCATGTTCCACATGATGAGCGGGTAGCAATGTTTTATCCTCATCGATATTTTGAATCACCGCTGACCGACAGGAGGTCACCACAAAACCGGCCAGAGATTCCGCGCCCAGAAACATCGACTTCTGTTCCAGATCTCCATTCCATGGAGGGGTACCCAGACCAGTACTCTCGCGCAAGCTATGGATCTTGCCATCCTCATGAGGGTACATACAGCGTACAATAATAATCGACATTCCCAGTCGGTTTGGGTCCAACTGTCCAAGAGCCTGTTGGAGGATCAGGTGGCTGATAGACCAGAAGCGTAACGTATCATTTGTGCTTGCGCGGGCATGAAAGATGCGAGAATAAAAAGTCGAAGGGATCTCTTTAGACGAGTCATCCTCAATAGTCGCGGAAAAATCCGGAAACTCCTCAGAGATCAACTCTATAAGCATCTCGCGGTAGGCGGGAAGCGTTGTCACAAGATGGCGTAAGTTTTGTGGCCGGGGATCAGACTCCTTGTTTACCCATCGAGAGAGCGTCACCGGGCTTACACCCAGCTCCTGTGCGATCGTTAACCTCTCCTGAGGATCGCCGACAATACTTCCCAGGAGTTCACGCCAGCTCTGCGGTTCTTGCATCTTTCTAATCCTGTTAGCAAATGTAATTCTAAATATTTTTAATTGTTATAATAGCAGTTAGAATATACTGCGTCAACTATGCATCGGGAGTTGTGCTAGTGAGAGGGAGGCGCTGTGATTTGTTTCTACATATGTCTAAAGTGTATCACGTTTGGCGCGAAAATTAAAGATTTATATATTGAAGACGATAGATATATATGCGGATGACAGACAGGCGATGTGGAAGGGGAGTAGAAGCTTCTTCCGTATCGGTTATCCAGCAAGCGATCAGGAGGTGTAACGCAATCTATTTAGGGACATGTGCTAGATCTCAGTAGAGATATGTATTGCATGGGCGTTTTTAAGAGTTTGTTTTGTATCTGGAAGAGAGTTTAACCAAGTGTCGAAGGGGCAGCAAATCTGCTGCCCCTTTTTTTGCATTTAGCTATGTTTGGGTCCTTCTTCAGGCAGAAATTGATTATACTCATTGGCTGTTTTATTGCCGATCGCATTAAACTTAGTGATTGGAGTACGACTTTCTTTCCCGCTGTATCTTTCTTTATTTGTTCCATCAGTTTTTGGAAGGAGCCTGTTTACACCCGCGAGAATCTGTGATGTTGTACCCGGAAAAAGGCCATGGAATGCCGAAAGGATTTGGGCGGGGAGCGAGATAATCAGTTCCGCGTCTCCACGTTGGGTCGCGGCCACAATCTGTTTGGCCGCGCGTTTCGCGCTAACTGAGAGGCCGGGAGTATCGGCCATAAAGCTAAAGAGCGTATAATCCTGTTCATGAGTATCGCCTTTTGCCAGAGCGCCGACATGAGAGCCTGTGCGCATCAGGCCGGGGGCCACCGTCGTCACCTTAATCCCATCTTGAGCGATCTCCGCGTGGAGGCCCTCCGAGAAGCCGATGGTCGCGAATTTAGCTGATGAATATGTAAGGAGTCGGGGGATGCTCACCTTGCCACCAACCGAGGTGATATTCACAATATGTCCTGTTTTTCGCCGCTGCATCTGAGGGATCACCGCCAGACTTGCATAGACGGTACCCCAGTACATACTATTCATTGTCTCTTGAAAATCTTCGATTGTCAGTGTATTAAAGGGACCAATTGCGATAATCCCGGCGTTATTCACCAGAACGTCTATTTGTCCATAGTGGTTGGTAACATCATGTATCAGTTGGTTTACCTCATCCTGTTTACTTACATCGCAGGGATGCGTGTAGGCCGAGATACCCTGCTCTCTCAGCAGGCGTTGAGCCTCTTGCAGCTCCTCCTCGCTGCGAGCAGTAATCGCGATTTGCGCACCCTGACCGCCGTACTCCTGCGCCAGAGCCAGACCTAGGCCCTTAGATCCGCCGGTGATCAGCACAATTTTGCCGTTCAGTTTCTCTTTGCGCAGCTCGCCAAGCAGTCGCGTTGTGCCGAGCAGCAGGCCGGCACCGAGCAGCCAGGAATTCAGGCCGCCATTATTTGAAGTTTTGCCCATTCAATTCCCTCTTTCTGCCATGATAATCAAATCTCTTTTGCCTACACGCATGGGCAACAGAATTCGTCGCGATCGCTAACTTTTTTAGCCTATAGAGTATGCGGAAGAGGTTGTTTTTTTGTTAGCGCCGGCGAGGGCGAATCTCGCGAACAAGACTGATCGTTAGAATCAGCACGATCGCGATCGGCAGAAGCAGCATCCCATAGTGTTGTATAAAGGCTTCGGCAGGTAGAAGATTGAGCAGAGCCAGAAACAGAACCAGGAGAGCGACACCGATCAGGATAGTCATATCGCCCACTAGAAAATTATAGATAGCCTTGATAACCTTCATAAAAGCACCTCCTCGCTGGGTGAGAGATCCGCAGGCTCAAGTAGCTCAGGTTTCTTTTGTCCCTTCAGCCAGGTTACCAGAGCGAAAGAGAGCAGCAGGTAAAGCGCCACCAGGAACAGAATAGAGAGATCAGCCAGAGGCCATTCCACGCCAAATCCCTCGCCGGCCCAGAAAGTGCCGAAGCTAGTCAGCATAATTCCTACAATAAACTTCAAGGTATTCTCAGGAATTTTTGTCATGGGGGCGCGTACCACACTCCCCAGCAGAATTACCAGAATGCCAGCAATCGCCGCGCCGATCGCTGCTGAATTAATACCACAGGTGCTATTGCAGACAGCATTCGCGGTACTGGTCCCAAAGGTAATGACAATAAAGGCAACTTCCAGACCCTCTAGCAGCACAGCCTTGTAGGACATTGCCACCCCGAAAGGCAGGAGTTGAGGAGAAATCTTTTCACCACGAGCTCGGACCTCGGCCATCTGTTCCTCGAAGATTGCCTCCTCATCGTGGAGAGATTTCAGCCCGCTATAGCGGAGAATTGCCTTTTTCAACCACTTTAGGCCGAAAAGAATCAGAATAACGCCAACCACCAGTCGCAGAGTATCGAGAGGAACCCAACGTATAAGCGTTACCCCTAGCACCGCCACAATAATCGCCAGTGTCGCCGCTGCTGTAAGCGCTCCCACCAGCGCACTGCGCCAGTTCATCGTGATACCCACGACCAGGACGATCGTAAAAGCTTCTACAAACTCAACCGCAGAGGCCAGGAATGCGGCTGTCGCCACCGCCCATTGCATAATGTTTTATCTTTCCTCTTTATGTGGATCGGATGTACGGAGATGTTCTTCTTGTATAGTATCATATGCACATGATAACGGTGGCTGCTCCCATAGAATTATTTTATAGCAGCAATCTGGAGCCATGTGCGTGGAATGTCACGAAGGCCCAGTTCCTCACCAGCCTGATAGACCGAGGTACCAAGCGCCTGAGCGGCATAGTTTAGAGGAGCGCCAGGGAGAGCCCCCTCGATAAAAAGCCAGTATTGTCCCAGATCGCGCCAGGCATCTAGAGAAATAAGCACATCTTCCGTAAGAGCCTCTACATGGCTGAAACCAGCACTTTTAAATAGATCGAAGTAGCTATCAGGTGTGAGCCATTGCATCGCCGTCGCCTTTGCCTCACGCGAGAGATGGATCTCGGGATGTTCTTTGCGAAGCGAGCTGACCGCGCGGCGAGTCCAGAGACGGTAGAAGCGTTCCGTACCGGGAACGTAGGTTCCGTTGTAAAAAGCGCTGTTACAGGCAAAGATACCGCTGGGGGCTAAAATATGCTCCATCTGCTGAAATGCAGTCAACTTATCAGGAACAAGATGGATCGCATTACAGAAAAAGGCGGCATCGGCGTTCTGAACGATCTGAGGAAGGTCAGTCGCCTCGCCCTGATAAAATTCAGCCATTGCGTCGATCTCACGCATGCCTTTTTGAGCCCGACGCAAAGCCTCAGCCGAGGGATCTACACCGATTAAGCGGGCCTGACGCCCCTGAAGTTTCAGCTCCTGAGCGATCAGGCGAGTGATTGCCCCCGTTCCGCAAGCCATATCTACAATTGTTAAGAGCTGGTCGCGTCCCCTGGCCTCCAGATGTCTGAGAGCTTGTTGTACGAGATGATGATTAACCTTAGTATAAAAAGGATGAGCAGCAAACGCTTCAAACGTGTAGCGATCTGTTTCTTCAGTCTCAATTAAACTCATCAGATCTCTCCATCCTAGGATACCCCTGCATTTGAGCACAGGGAGGGACTGGATTGTCCCCTGGATCTGGGGTAGGGGTTGTGGCTGCCCTGATGGAATAGTGTTCCTGGTGGGTATATCCCCCCTCCTTCAGGTAAGTATTCTGTTCTTGATTAGAGGAAGTGTACACCCATTTTGTTTCGTAGATTTGTCTATATATGCATTGCCATACCGCCATCCACACAAAGCGTTTGACCAGTGATATAGCTTGCTTCAGGAGAGCAGAGGAAAGCAATCGCGGCAGCTACCTCTTCCGTCGTGCCGAAGCGGTTAAGAGGAGTAGAATTAAGCAGGAAAGACTTTTGTTGTTCAGTGAGATCGGAAGTGAGCTCAGTTGGAATAAAGCCTGGAGCGATCACATTCGCCGTTACATTGCGACTTGCCATCTCGCGAGCCGTACTGAGAGTAAGCGCTACAATCGCGGCCTTTGAGGCGCTATAATTGGCCTGTCCAGCGGAGCCCAGCAAGCCAGCAACCGAAGAGACATTGACAATTCGGCCCCAACGAGCCTTCATCATCGAGCGCAGTGAGAGGCGGGTACAAATAAAAGCGGAGCGAAGATTTGTATTCAAAATATGCTCGAAATCAGCCACGCTCATTTGAAGAATAAGTTTATCGCGGGTGGTTCCGGCATTATTCACCAGAATCGAAATAGGCCCAAGCGCACTGGCCCCCTCACTAAAAAGTCGATTGGCCTGATCCTCTTGACTAACATCTGCCCGGATCGCGAGGCAGCGTCTGCCCAACTGCTCGATAGCCGTCACCGTATCCTTCGCGGCCAGCTCATTGCTGCGGTAATTAATCAGGACATCGGCCCCTTGTTTTGCCAGGCGGATCGCCGTCGCTTTTCCTATCCCTTGTCCACTGCCAGTTACCAGGGCAACCTTCCCGGTCAAAGGCAACTGTTGTTCATCATTCGTCATGTTCCACATTTCCTTCCTGTTCTCATAGGAGTAATGCAGCCAGTATAGCATAGTTTCTTGCTTGCCAGAATAACCTTTTCACCAATTTACAAAGCGTGTGTCACAAGCATTTCTGGAATAGGTGCTTCACGAGAGTTGTTTTTTCTTACAGGCGTAAACCTTTCACATATACAGATAGTTTATACTGGACAGAGTATTTGCATGGACATTCCTTTTAGGAAAGGGAGTTATTATAGATGCGTATCGATGCTTCGCCAACATCATTTTTACTTGATGATGAACAAAAGCAGTTGATTCTTAGTTGGACCGATGAGCATGAGAGTCTCCATAGTTGGGAAGCGCTGAGATGGGCCTGTCCTTGTGCCGTGTGTGCTGGTGAGGGTGGGGTCCCTGGTGTATTATCAACAAAAAAGAGCCTGACTGAAGATGAAAAGACCCTGGTCAATGTAGAGCCTGTTGGTCGTTATGGAATAACGCCGGTCTGGGAGGACGGTCATAAGACCGGCATTTATACCTATGAAAAGCTGCGCGCCAGTTGTGAGTGTCAAGAGTGTCAGAGATAGCTAGGCAGCGGACATCTGCCGCATATGTCTGGTTGTAGGGAGCTCGCGTAAAAACATCGGGAGTTGAGGGACAATTTTTTTAATGTTTCTCGCCGACACTTCAAACGCCTGTTGTCTACGGCTGCTCCATTGAAGATCGTAAATGTTACGGATCTCGGGTGCGAGCATCGCGATAGTGATCTGTCTATTCAAATGGAGAAGAGGGCGGATCACTTTAGGAAGCGGAGGATAGAACACCATTCTCGCGATCCTTCGTGCCTGAGGCGTCGCTGCTAACTGATTGCTCTTCGTCATCTCCATCACATAGTGTTGAAGTTCTTTGACAGTTCCAGGCATATAAGTAGGCAAAAGCCCTAATAATCTGCCAGTCGTTTTAGATTCCTGATAGTATTGTTCCTGTTCCTGCTCGGTGAGCTCACCCACAAAAGCTTGTAAGCTAGTAGTAGACTATCGATCAATGTCGCATGGACCCATAGGAGGAGATCTTGATCTTTCGCGGAGTAGTGAGCGCCCTGTTGATAGCTGCCAGCATCGAGAGGGAGCTCACCATGGACATGGGTATGGAGTCGATTAATCGTCCGGGCAGCCTGTTGAGCCTGAGTAGAATTCCCGAAGGTCAGATGTTCACCCAGCAGAAAGGTACGGTTAGCCCTACCAAGAGGATCGGTCCGATAACTACTATGAGCTTCAACCCCGATCGCCACAAGTGGGTGGGCGATCTGCATTAATATTGCTCGACTGCCGCCCAGCAGGACGGCGCTTTCACGCGTGACTTTCCAGGTAACACTTTCCGGTCCATAGTAGCCATGAACAGATTTTTCTCTTAGATCTTTTTGAGGCATTGGTGTTGTTCTTCCTGTCTGGTTTTGACTCTGGCGTTTGAAGCTACAACATCCGATTACGGAAGTGGATGTTATTGTTTTTGTTGGACGCGTGCGTAAACCATACCGGATAACTGTTCAGCTTGCTCCTGATTTTCTTGCATCATTTCCAAAGCCTTCGCAATATCATGATTAGGAGCCAGGGTCAGATCGGTTTTATTTTCGAGAACTGCTTGAAGGATCTCACTGGCAACGGTTTGAGGAGTAAGTTCGGCTTTAATATGCATATTCTTAAAGGTCTCGCTCTCCTGGTGGATCATTGGGGTATCAACCCAGGCGGGATATACCGTTGTCACCCCGATATTTGTGCCATAAAGTTCAGCGCGCAAGGCAGCGGAAAATCCTCGTACAGCCCACTTGGTCGCGCAATACGCGGTAAGCATGGGCACCGCTAGCTTGCCGGCGACCGAGCTAATCAACACAAAGTGACTGCTCTGTTGTTTGCGCATTGTTGGCAGGGCAGCCTGAACACTATTATACGTACCCATAAAATTAATGTTCATCATACGTTGCATTGCTGAGGAAGAGAATTCGTCAATGGGGCCGCCTTGCCCAATTCCAGCGCTGCATACTACCAGAGTGATTCCTCCAAACCTGGTCTGGGCCTGTTGCATCAGGTTATGGACCTGAGCTTCTTGAGTTACATCAGTTGGGACCGTGAGGATCTCTCCCTGGGATTTTGATGACTGCTGGCGGAGTTGGGAGGCCGCCTTTTCAAGGCCATTGGTATTGATATCTGCTAGAACAACATGAGCGCCGGCATCTCTGAGAGCCTGAGCTGTTGCCAGGCCGATCCCGCTGGCTCCCCCAGTGATGACAGTGACTGCTTCGTTGAAGTCTTGTAGTGGCATCGTTGTGTTCCTCTCTAGATAGAACGTACACAATTGTTTTTCTGATCGTAACGTGCAGAAAGGATAATGTCAACTACACAGGAACATAGTAGAAAGGTCGCGAGTGCACAGACATCAAAAAATCTTTCGAGAACTGGTGGAAGATTAAGAAAAACAACTATACCAGGAAAGATTATTGCTGTGGTGGTAGTTCCAGGGGATAATCCACGCTGGGTTGTTCGTAAGCAGGATGTTCGTGTGGTTGTTGGCGTAATTGTTTAGGGGTATGGTGTTGGTGTTCTCCCTTTTCTTCCTGGTAATTATAGCCCTCCTGATATTGAGGGTAGGGTTGCTCAGGCGATTGATAAGGCTGCGGCGGGTCATTGGTGGGTACGTAAGGCTGAGTGGGTGGTTGATAGACAGGTTGTCGTTGCTCGGAGGCCAGAATACCTGCACTGGCTAAGCCTGCCGTAATCATACTTCCAAGAGCGCCGAGAATCGCTGAGATCCCCGCACCAACCAGGAACCAGATCCATAAACCGGTCAGGAAAAAGAGCGCCATTATGATCATCCAAACCATGCCATGGAAGCCGCTATACATTTTCTGAGAATTTCCGCTCGCCAGAGTAGCGAGCAAGGATGTTGCGCCGAGGGTGAAAAACAGGACTGGTAAGAATAAATGTCCGCCACTTTGACTTGACAGCACAAAAGCCAGCGCGAGCCCAATCATAAATACGCCACCGGATAGTTTTTCCATTGACTTTGAGCGTTGCTCCATAGAAAAATCCTCTCTATGCCGTAAACTTGCTATTGGAAATACCTTGTTCTTTGATTACGCAACAATAATACACAATGATAAACGTAGAATTGTATTCTTTATCAAGAATACTTCAATGAGAGATGGAGAAAGGACATGTATGTACAAAGAAAAAAGAGCCCAGGCCAAGTAATGCCATGTGGGCTCTTTTAAGGACAAGATCCAAAGCCTGTGCTTAAAAGCCGCTTTCGCTTTGAACCTTTTCTTCCACCAGGTAGTATCCTTCATATGTTTGGGCAAGCAGGCTGCCCCAGCGCTCTGCCCGATCAAGATCCTGTAGGCTCAAGCGATGGTTACCCGAGACCAGAAAGCTTTCGGCTGGTATGAGGAGATGGCCCCCCAATTTTTTCAAGCGTTTCGCCAGTTGGCAGGCTAAAGTGCCGTTAAACCAGCGAGTCCCGTGGGTGCGGATATCAAAGACAGCGATCTCCTTGTGGAGAAGAGAATTGTGTGTAAGTGACTCCAGCAGATGAGCGATCTCCGGTGTTGGATGATGACGTTTTGTAGGGCAGCCGATAATCAGTAAATCTGTGCCTTCACTATCGATCTGTAGATCATACATTTCAGCGGCTGGGAACATCTCTACCTCTCCATACCCCACCAGTTGAGCCGCAATCGTTTGGGCGATACGGTGGGTACTTCCGCTGCTGGAGTCATAGACAATCAGCGCTTTCATTCAAGTGGCCTCTTTTCTTCGGCATCCTGGCTGAAAATACGATAGTTTGAAGTATCGTGGGATCAGGTCATACAAAAACAGGTAATCCTTTAGCACGTAATATGCTAAGAGAATGGTTTCGATTATTTACCACGAAAAGATAAGGGGTACTTTTTCTTAAAAACTTGCCAGAAAGAATAAATAGAGAAAATTGCCTCAATATTGATGCAGTAAAAAGAGAATTGGACCAAAACCAGACTTGGTTTTGGTCCAATGAGTTAGACAATCGCGGAATTTAGAGGTTTTGAAGTGCGTGCTGGATCCCTTTCAGGGCCAGGTCAATACCCCTGGACTCAATTCCATAATGTGTAACAGCTCGGACCCGACCGCCGCCAAAATCGCTTAATAACACTCCTTGCTCACCGGACTGTGCAATAAAGTGCGCCATCTTGACAGGTGGAAGAGATTGTTTCTGGGTATCGAGAGGAGAGAAGATCAGAATATTGGTGCGCATATGTTCCGGCTCGATCCTGATCTGTGGCATTGTAGCAAGTCCTTCCGCCAGACGGCGAGCATTCTGATGATCTTCATGAAGGCGTTTAGGCATCTCTCGAAGCGCAACGAGACCCGCCGCCGCCAGAATGCCCGCCTGCCGCATACCGCCGCCGAGTAGCTTACGATTGCGATGGGCTCGACGAATAAAGTCTCGGCTGCCTACCAGCATTGAGCCAGCCGGAGCTGCCAGGCCTTTAGAAAGACAAAACATCAGCGAATCGACCGGTTGGGCAAGCTCTCGAACCTGGATCTCCAGAGACGTAGCCGCATTAAAGAGTCGAGCCCCATCCATATGTATCAGCATCTTATTTTGATGTGCGATCGTTGCCAGTTCTTTTAATTGATTGGGCGTAAGCACCGTCCCGCCACACAGATTATGGGTATTTTCCACGCAGAGAACCCGAGTGATCGCGCAATGCTCATCGCTATCATCCCGTAGTGCAGTATGCAAAGCCGGCAGATTCAGTGAGCCATCCGCTTCGTTTGGGATAGGAGAGAGTGGCATTCCCCCCAACGTAGAGGGGCCGCCGGCCTCGTATTGATAGATATGGCTCAGATGCCCGACGATTATAGCCTCTCCGCGCCCTGCGTGCGAGAGCAGGGCAGCCAGGTTTGCCATTGTCCCGGTCGGCATAAACAGAGCTGCCTCTTTTCCCATCGTCTCAGCGGTCAGCTCTTGCAGTCGATTGATAGTAGGATCTTCTCCATAAACATCATCGCCAACCTCGGCGCGATACATCGCCTCACGCATCGTCGGACTGGGAAGGGTCACCGTATCACTTCTTAGATCTATAACCATTATTCTTTCCTTTGTGAGGTTGAATAGAGAATAAAAATAAATGCAGCGATTGTGTTGAAAAACAATCCAGGGCGTACCTGAAGGTGCGATTCTACGACGGGTAAAACCGTCACTCACATCAAAGGCTCGCTCTTCACCTTCCAAACAAAATCGACAGCTTAATTCCTGGATACCAGGTTGATGATTAAGATGCTATTAAGATAACATGGTTGCCTTTTTTCAACTCCTCAACAGTATCATAACATTTGAGATAAAGGTTGAAAAATAGGGTGATATTTTTTGTGCTATAATCTAAAACTATAAAAGCCGCACAATAGGCGTTGTGCGTGCACAAAAAAGGTAAAGAGGAGTATCTATGGCGCTCCAGGTTGGACAGCAGATTGGTAGTTATCGGATTACGGCAGCGATTGCCAGTGGGGCCTGCGGAGATGTGTATCAGGCCACGCATGTTATTTTAACCAGCCGGGTGGTAGCGCTCAAGCTGCTCCATGCCAGCTTTCTGGAATCGCAACAGCGCATCGAGGCATTCTATCAAGAGGCGCGTTTTCTAGAAGTTTTAAAGCATCCCTATATCCTGCCGGTCCTCGATGTGAATACACATGAGGGGTATCCCTATATCGTCATGGAATATGCCGCGCACGGTTCGTTGCGGGGAGTATTAAATCAGAGAAGGCAGAAGCCACTAACCCTGAGTGATACATTACACAATCTTGGACAGATAGGAGAGGCATTAGCGTTCGCGCATCAGCATCAGATCGTTCATTGCGATCTCAAGCCTGAGAATATTCTTTTTGATGGGGCGAATCAAGCCTTGTTGACCGACTTTGGGATCGCCGCCGTCCTGCACAATCAGCAAATGGAAGCCGTTGAAATTGGCGGGACGCCAGCTTACATGGCTCCAGAGCAGTTTCAAGGTAAAGTGCACTATGAAAGCGACCAGTACGCCCTGGCGTGCATCGCGTACGAGATGCTCACAGGGCAGCAGCCCTTTATCTCCTCAGATCCCACGCAATTAATGCAGATGCACCTGCATGACAAGCCAGCAATACCCAGCCATCTGAACTCAGCCCTACCGCCATCGGTAGATCAAGCGGTCCTTAAAGCGCTCTCCAAGCAGTATAATCGGCGCTATCCAGATGTCACCTCATTTATCTCGGCGATGCGGCCACAGCAGCAACAAGTCGATTATTCCGCGTATCTGCCTACGTATAACAAGCCGGGTCCCAAGCTTATTTTGCGGGAGGGTCATCGAGCCAGACAGGCCTCCAGCGACGAAATTCATGACGAGGCCACTCTCAGCGGCGTAGATGCACAGGAACTGGCAAAGGCTGCTAAAGAATATGCCGCGCGTAAGCCATCGACAACCGCCAAACCCGCAACCACTAAAAGCCGCGCTACCACAGGTACCAGGACTACAAAGAAAACTCCAGGAACCGCGAAAACTACCAGGAAGAGTGTGGACGGCTCGCCTACAAAGCCCGTGAAGAAGACCACAATTGCCAGAGCGATCAAGCCTGAGGCCGAGAAGTCTCCAACCGCGAAAAAGTCGACCGCCGTCAGAAAAAACGCAAGTAGCACTGGAAGTGCATCGGCGGCCAAACCCGCGCGTAAGCCAGCAACGCGGAGTAAAGTGACCGGAACGACCACCGCGAAAAAGCCGACCGCCAGAAAATCTCCCCCACGCTAAAAATTCACTTGAGCGGAGCTCTAATCGGGGCTCTGCTCGTCATCCATCGGAACGGGATCGGTACCGCCGGCGTACTCGCACTCGCTGTAGAGCGGACAGATGTTGCACTTTGGTTTCTGAGAGTGGCAAATTTTTCGCCCATGGCGAATCATATTGACATGCAGGGGATAGACCCAATCCGGTGGAGCGATCTGCATATAGATCTCGTGGGCTTTATCCGCGCTCACTTTGGGACCGATGATTCCCAGGCGACGACTGACACGGTGAACGTGCGTATCAACTGGCATAACGGCCTCATCCAAATGAAACATTTCCACACAAGCAGCAGTCTTTGGTCCGACTCCGGGCAGTTTTCTCAGATAGTGCCAGCCTTCCTCAGGCTCCATCTGACGAAGAATATTCAGAGAATCTACCAGCGGTCCCTGCTCGCCTCGCTCCTGCTGCTGCTCTTCCAGTGTGTGCAGAACATCTTGAATTCTTACAGCTTTGATATTTGCCAGTCCTCCGCAGCGGATCGCCTCGGCAACTTTATATGTTTGAGCATCCCGAACCTCTTCCCAGGAGGGGAACGTCTCAATCAACTGTCGATAGGCTCGACCGGAATTAATATCCGAAGTATGTTGAGATAGAATTGTGGCGATCAGGCCCCCAACGGGATCGTAGTCTGGCTCGTTCACAGGCTTTCCGTACGCCTCGATCAGTAGATGATAGACGCGATCTAAATGAGCCGGTGTTGGTATTTTGGACCCCTGATCTATTGGCTTTTCGCTAATCGACATAACTTTCCTTGAAAAATCTTGAACGCTGATAAAAACCCCTTTACTCATAAGATATATTACTTGAAAGCCATGAGTACCCTTTGAGTATTTTATCTTTATTTTAATAACGGTTCTTCAGTACTTTGGGCTCCATTTGAGTGCTTTCCAGTACAATCTCGACGGAAATGTTAATAAAATGTTAGAATGCAAGAGATCCTGTTTTCATTTCCTATTTTAGGGGAGATACTGTGTATTTAGATCAACCTTTACAACAATATCTGGATGATCTGGCTTCATCAAAATCGGCTCCCGGTGGGGGCTCAACGGCGGCGCTCAGTGGCGCGATGGGTGCATCGCTGGCCTGTATGGTGGCGCGGCTGACGATCGGCAAGACCGGTTATGAAGAGGTACAGGAGGAGATCCAGGGGATTGTTCAGCAGGCGGAGAAGCTGCGCCTGCGTTTTGAAGAACTTATCCAGGCGGATATTCGGGCGTATGAGCAGTTATCGGCCTGTTTTAAGATGCCTCACGCAACCGACGAAGAAAAATCTGCTCGCACTCAAGCGATCCAGGCCCGACTGGTTGATGCTGCGACTGTTCCTCTTGAGATGGTAGAGGGGGCGGCGGCTCTGATGCACTACTGCCAACGGATCGCAGAGATCGGGAACGTGAATGTGCTGAGCGATATCGCGGTTGGGGCCAATCTGGCGCAATGCGCGGGTGAGAGCGCGACCTGGATGGTTCGGGTAAATCTGCGAGCCATGAAAGATCAGACCTTAGTTAACGTGCTGGGGGTTCGTTTGCAGCAGGCACGAGCGAAAATTGAGAATGGCAGTCAGCAGGTGACCGCGATGGTCGGGGGGCGTGTATAAAATGGCAACGATTATTGATGGGAGATCGATGGGGCAGGCCCTGCGGGGTGAGTTACGCGACGAGGTTCGCCAGTTTACCGAGGGTCAAGGAATAGCCCCTGGCCTGGTGATTGTCCGGGTGGGTGGTGATGCGGCCTCTGGTGTCTATAGCAAGGCGATCTTGAGGATTGCCGAGGACGTTGGTGTGCGCGCCCGCTTGGAATCTTTGTCTGAGGAAGCATCCGCCGATGATCTTCGATCTCTTTTGCTTCATCTAAACGCGGATAAGCAGACGCATGGAATGATTGTACAGATGCCGCTGCCCGCGCATCTTTCGCAGAAGATGGTCGCGGAAACCGTCTCACCCGACAAAGATATCGATGGGATCAGCCCGCGTAGCACCGGAAATCTCTTTTTAGGTCTGCCCAGCTTTCTGCCCTCGACAGCCGCCGCCGTAGTTGAGATTCTGGAGCGAACGGAGACGCCTCTGGCTGGGAAACGCGTTGTGATTATTGGTCGCAGCAATGTGGTGGGCAAGCCGCTTTCGCTTATGTTGCTTCAAAAAAACGCCACAGTCACGATCTGTCATTCGCGGACGCAGGATCTGACGCGGATCGCGCGTGAGGCTGATGTGCTGATAGCGGCGGTGGGTCGGACGAACATGGTCACAGCCGAAATGGTGCGTCCAGGGGCAACCGTGATTGACGTGGGCATCAACGCGCTTCCCGAGGGTGGGATTGTAGGTGACGTGGATTTCGCCTCGGTCAGTGAGGTGGCAGGTGCCCTGACGCCTACTCCTGGTGGTGTTGGACCTCTTACAAATGTCGTTCTGTTAAAGCAGTGCATTCAGGCTGCCTGGCAGCTTTCGGGTGGCAAGCCCGAGAAGATTTCCGCTTCGTTATAATCTTTTTTTCTTAGAGGGTCTTTATCAGATTGTTTGATCTGGTAAGGACCCTAATTTTTGGTCTCCTCTGAAGTTTTTGCGCTACCGGTCGATCTTTTCCAGTGTACCTCTTCTCTTTTCCTCCTTCTCAAGTAACAAAGGATCTCCGCTCATGGTTCGATCTCTGCCCTCTGGCCTGGCTTCGGCTCTGCAATCATCGACGCGTCGACCAGCTTTCTCACTGACAATTGAAGATCATGTGCCTCACTATATCCTCTATCAGGCTTCGGCGACCCCTGACTCTTGTAACGATGCCTGTCTGGCGGCGGATAATAGTCTTATCCGCGTTCAAGTGAGTCCAGGAGCAACCTCCTTTACCGGAACCCTTCAGGTTCAACGGATCACCGATCCCACACAAGCGAGTCAGTGGTCAGGCTGGACCGCTCTGACTGGTTCGTCTGGTTTAATTTCTCAGATTGGTGGATGCGCAGTAGCAAATTCTAGTGGAACATTGCGAGCTTTTGCGCAGCGAGGAACCGGTGGAAATGATCTCTGGGTTTGGACCTCTATAAACAATGGTCTGGGTTGGACTGGACCGGTAACTGTAACCATACCCCCGCTCTCAGCATTAATAAAAGGGCTGGCAAGTGCTGGCAATCAAGACGTGTTTTTTCAGTACGACGTGAGCGGAGGTGAGGCAGTCGGGCGCTGTTTTTATAGCTCCGGGTCCTGGTCGGCGCTGTCGTCCTGGTCGCTTCCACCCTCGCCCTCGGCGACGGGGCTGGATGTGATCTGGAATGGCTCAATCTATACACT
>CAXTTV010000001.1:17838-76331 GCA_964247295.1 uncultured Ktedonobacteraceae bacterium
AGTGTATGCGACAACCTTTAGTCTTTGCTCCTGCACCTATACACCAACCAGTGGAGTATGGGCCGATGGACCAGTAATTGCTCCCACAACCACAACCGTGATTGAGCGTTCGGCTCCACGCCTCTCGATGGCTTCGGGCCTTTACACTCTTACCTGTATTGAGACCGATACAGGGGCGCTTACGGGCCTGAACTATACATATCCTCGTCTACGCCAATCGCGCGATCTTCAGCACTGGTCGAATGGCCTGCCCTTTCCAGATCTTTCGGGAGCTGAGTGCGCAACCGCTTTCTTTTGGAACACTCCCACAGCCGGGCCGCGTTTCTTTATCGCGACCCTCTCTACTGTGTACAGCGCGCCAGCCTTTCAATCCTCTCAAGCGCTTGATCTTGCCGGGACCGTACTCTCGTATCAGAGGAGCGAGCAGTCTGGAGAGCCAGCGCGACTTGAGGTAGTGCTTGACAATGCTGTAGGCGTTTATGACGCTCTGGTCGCCTCCAATGGTAATCCTGAACCCCTAAGTTATAACGCCTCGTTGATCCTCTCGGAAGGATATCAAACGGGGAGTGGAGCGGTACTTCAGCGGGTAGGTGCTTATCGGTTGGAGCAGATGCAATTTCTGCGTAGTCCACAGGAGCGGCGAGTGGTATTGATTGCTCGTGATGGTTCGCGAGATCTAGATCTATCCGTCCAATACATGAATAGTTACACGAATCAAGGATTGGGCTATCTTATCTCTGAGGTTTGTAGTCGAGCAGGTCTTTTTTCTCTCCAGTTGCCAGCAGTCACACAAATCTCGCAGATCGTACCGGCCTTTGTTTTGCAGGCGGGTCAGACGTATCGTCAGGCCCTCAACGAGCTTTGTTTGACCTACGGTTTGAAATACTTTCTAGATCAAGATGAGGTGCTTCAATTTCGAGAATTGACGGCCACTGATACGCCGGTCTGGTCCTACCAGTCCGAGTTTGAGATGGTGAGCTTTGGAGGAGAAGATCAGCGCCCGAATCATATTATCGTGAATGGCAGGCCACCGGCTACCGGGGTACTTGGAGCCTTAACGATAGCTGAGGCCTATGATAGCCAGCATCTGCGCCAGACAGGTCTGGAGCGGGTACAGCAGCATACAGACCTGAAGTTAGTCACGCACGATCAGTGTCAGCAGAAGGCGAACCTGCTGCTGGCCCAGGCGCAGCAGACAGGCACTGCTTATACCGCGATAGTTCCTCTCAATCCCGCTTTACAGATACTGGATTGCCTGACCCTGAAAGACCAGCCGGCCCCCATTGGTTCTGGCTGGCAGGTCACCGGACGCATTCGCCACATCACAGCAGCCTATGATGCGCAGCAGGCTCTTTACAATCTCCGGCTGGTCCTGGAAGGTCCCTAATCGATGTCTTCATCGCTCAATTAAATAATCATGGAGTATCTTAATGGTTCCGACTCCATAGACTGTTTCATGTGTACCTCTGGAAGATTAGAAATGTAAAGCTTTCAAGCGGTGAGTAATTTTCGGTGGCGTTGGTTCCAGAGCAACAATCCTAGTAAGATGCAAAGGAAGGGGCCGCTTAAGAGGTTAAGCGTCAGGCTGAGTGGGTCAAGCAAAGTAAGCGTACGGATTGGTATCGCCGTTCCCTGAACTTGTAGCAGACCTTCAAGGCCCTGATTAATCCACAGCGCGGCGGGTAGCACAATCATCAGGCCCATCATGCCCTCAAGGGCCAGGAATGCGCTGATCTTAACCTTCGCCGTGTTCAGTTCCTGCATGCGTATGCCTTGAGAGAGCAAGAGCAGGAGTCCCAGAGCCAGCCCATTGAAGACCAGTGGTTCAAGAGCCTGGTTATCAAATGTAGTAGGGTTGCCGAGAAAGAGTGGGACTCGCCACAGCATAGTCATTAGATCAACGGATCGGGCACCACTTAAATCGAAGGGATGAGGAATCTGCCAGGGGAGGAAACCACTGAGTAATCGTAGGGTAGGATAGGGGCCTGGGTCCAATCGAAGTAGCCCAAGCGTATAATCATAGGCAGCCGAGAAAACATAGCCGACAACCGTGGGCAGAAAACCGATTAGCAGGGATGAGATAACCAGATGAGGAAGCGAGGGACCTTGATGAGCCGCTTCAAATGTTTGGCGTGTTTTCCCCGTATCTGCCGAAGTGCTGTTCATCGTACCAGACGCCTGACTTCCCTCCTCAATAGAGGTCGTCTCAGATTCATCCTCAGCAAGATTAGCGGGATCAGCCAGCGTTGTATTTGAAGCACTTTTCCCATTTTTCTTTGGAGATTTTGGGATGGCAGGGGCAAAGGCCAGATGTCCGATAAAGGCTCCCACCACGCTAAACAAAATTGTAAAGATAACCAGCACCGCCCAGGTAGAAAAAAACTCCTGTGCCTGCCTGGGATCACTACCCGGTAGACCGATCACATTGGGGTAGCTCAGCGCTACAAAAAATTGGAAAAGCGCTAAAAATAATCCGGATACGGCAGCCTCAAAAAGACCGGGGCGTTGAAGCGTCCGCAGTTTACGGATCGCCGTTACCAACAAGCCGCAGCCGCTGGCACTCAAAATAGCGATTGGAAAGAGCGAAGTTGATGGTTGCCCGTGAAAGCGCGTCAGAAGCGCAAAGACAGCCGCAATCACCAGAACCGAACTTACCGCGAACCAGTCAAAACCTTCGATCTGCGTTCTTGTAGTGGTACGTAATGTGTTTGAAGAGATAGCCCGAGATGATGCCTGCTTTGATTTTTGCATGAATCACAAACGCTCCTTCTAATTGCCTCTTGTGGATACTAACATATAGGGAGTATCGCAAACAAGAGGAGATGTGCGTGGGTGGGCTTCATCTATCCTGAAAAACAGAAAGGTGGAATGCCTTACAAAAAATAAGGCACTTCCCTGAGATTATTAGCCCGAACGTAAACACAGGAGGCGAGCTTTTTTTTATTCATCTCTAGAGGTACCTTACACAAAGTTTGACGCCTTATCGCCACATGATGGGTAGGGTAGATACCTGATCGCCTCTCAGGTATTCACCTGACAATAAGTCAACCATAGTAAACCTTGACTATTGAGAAAAAAACGCTAAAATCTCAGTAGAATACATTTTGCTTTAGAGATTTAAGAGGTTTGTGTGCATATTATTGTCGTCGGTGCTGATCACAACACCGCTTCTATCGCTTTACGTGAGCGGCTCGCCTGTTCCACTCGGCAGATCCCCCAGGTTCTCAGGGCTACACGGCAAGTTATGCAAGAATGCGTGTTGCTATCCACCTGTAACCGCATTGAATTGTACGCTGTCTGCCAGGACGACCAGGCAGGTCTCGCTGATCTCTATCGCATCCTGAAAGAGCAACATCAGATTGGGTTTGAGGAACTAGAAGCGTACAGTTTTAGTTTAGTAGATCAAGCGGCTGTAAACCATCTTCTTGGTGTTGCCAGCGGCCTGCACTCGCTGGTGCCGGGAGAGCCCCAGATTCAGGGGCAGGTTGCCGAGGCCCTGGAGATCGCTCAGGAGGGTGGTTTTGCTGGTCCGATAACCTCGGCATTATTTCGGGCGGCTCTCGCGACTGGCAAACGGGCTCGTACCGAGACCAGCATCAGTCGCAAAGCCGTCTCTGTCAGCCATGTTGCCGTACAACTGGCGCGGGAGATTGTCCCCAACTTCAACGCCGCCAACATTCTTTTAATTGGCTCCGGCCAGATGAGCGAGCTTGCGGCCCGTAATTTGCGGGACAATGGAGCTCAGCGATTGGTTGTAGTGAACCGAACGCATGATCACGCCGTTGAACTGGCCCAGCGATTGGGGGCAGTCCATCGGACCTTCGCCGAGCTCGCCGAATCTCTGGTTGAGGCTGACGTTGCCATAAGTTCCACCACCTCGCCCCACGCCCTGATTACGCGGAAACTGATGCAGAGAGTGATGGAGCGGCGTGAAGGCCGATCGCTCTTACTGATTGATATTGCCCTGCCGCGCGACATCGAGCCCGAGGTGGCTGGGGTGCCGGGCGTGCATCTTTATAATATTGACGATCTTCAGACGCAGGTCAACGAAGGGTTGCGGCTGCGGATGCAGGAGGTGGAGGCGGTCCAGAGCATCATTCTGGAGGAGGCTCAGGAGTTTGAGCGCTGGTTGAGCTCCTTAAGTGTTGTCGATACCATCAGCTCATTGCGTCGTTCGGCTGAAGAGATGCGTCAAAGCGAGGTCAAAAGAGCGTTGCATCAACTTGGCCCAGCGCTTTCAGAGCGAGAAGAAGCGATAGTAAACGCGCTCACTACTCGTTTAATGAATAAGCTTCTGCATAAACCGATGGCCCGTTTAAAGGAGGCGGCGGCGGAGGGAGAGGGACATATTTACGCGGAGGCACTGCACTATCTTTTTGATTTACAAGAACCCACTGAAGATATAGAGAATAGAAAGCATGAAAAGCATAATCATCGGAACGCGAGCAAGCAAACTGGCGATGGCGCAGACCAACGGAATAGCCGCGAGGCTGCGTCAGCAGTGGCCCGATCTGGAGATACGTATTGAGCAGATCTCTACCAAAGGGGATCGTGTTACCAATATTCCGTTATCGGCCTTTGGGGGGGATGGCGTCTTCATTACTGAGATCGAGCGAGCGCTTCAGGAGCGGCGGATAGATCTGGCGGTGCATAGCCTGAAGGATCTACCGACCGCGCAACCCGAAGGGCTCTGGATCTCAGCAGTGGGGCCGCGTGAGGATGTTCGAGATTTGCTGGTCTCTGACCGGGAGTTTGAGATTGATCCCACTGGACATCTGCTTTATCAACAGCGGTTAAGAATTGGTACCTGTAGCCTGCGTCGGACCGCTCAATTGCATGCTCTGGTTCCTGATGTTGAGATTCTGCCATTACGAGGCAACGTAGATACACGTCTGCGCAAACTAGAGGCTGGTGATTACGATGGCATCGTGCTGGCCGCCGCCGGGCTGCACCGTCTGGGGCTACAGGAGCGATTAGAGGGGAAACTCACCTATCTGCCGATTGATCGCGTGTTGCCAGCCCCCGGTCAGGGAGCGATCGCCATTGAAATGCGCAACGAGCCCGAGATTAACGCCCTGGTCGCGCCCATCTGCGATGAGCAGGTCTCCGCGCTCGCGGGAGCTGAGCGCCAATTTATGCGTAGATTAGGGGCTGGATGCTATCTGCCAGTCGCGGCGTATGCCGAGATGCGCGATGGTCTTTTCTCGCTCTCAGGCCTCGTAATTAGTCTGGATGGGCAGCAACAGGTCCGGGTTCATCAGAGCGTCGCCTATCAGCCAGAAGCGCAGATGGCCCTGGCCGAACTACTGGGATTGCGGGCCGCCGAGCAGGCATTGAAGCAGGGGGCAGACCAGATCATCGAGGGATTAGGGGACGGACGGGTGCTGGAGCGCCAGCGTGTCTGAGATCTCTCTTCATTCATTGCAAGGGCGACGGATACTGGTCACAAGGGCCAGTGAACAGGCGGGTCTGTTTAGCGCAAAGCTCAGGGATCTGGGCGCGGAACCGATTGAATTTCCAACCATTCGTATCGTGCCACCAGAGGACTGGGGTCCGTTGGATCGGGCGTTAGAGCGATTACTCACACCTGGAATGGGCTATCGTTGGCTCGCCTTCACAAGCGCCAACGGTGTTCGATTTCTAGAGCAACGGCTGATTTCTCTAGGATATATAATAGAGCAGATACGTGAGAGTAGAGTACGGATCGTCGCGATCGGCCCGGCCACCACCAAAGCCTTAAGAGAGATTGGTCTGGAGCCAGATCTTCAGTCAGCCGAGGCTGTAGGTGAAGCCGTCGCCGCCGCCTTGATTGCCGATGCCCGGCGGCACAAACTATCTATTCCAGGGCAAAGGGTCCTATTGCCGCGTGCCGCCATCGCTCGTCAGGAAATGGTCCAGGATCTTCAACAAGCTGGATTACACGTAGACGATATTCCAGTTTATCGGACGCTTCCGGTAGAGGCCCAGAACGAGCCAGGGCAGCAGATCCTGGCCCTTTTGCGAGAGCAGGCATTTGATATTTTAACGTTTACCAGTTCTTCAACGGTTCGTAATTTTTTACTCTGGTTACAAAGCAGCCTCCCGGCGGGAGTTTCTCCGCTAGAACTGTTGCGGCGGGAGCCAGAGGCGTGCATCGCATCTATCGGTCCAATCACCTCGCGAACGCTTCGTGAAGCTGGTCTGCCTCCGCATATCGAGGCCAGCACCTTCACCACGGACGGCCTGATCGAGGCAATGTGTAGATATTATGAGGGGAAAAATGACAGAGCAGATAATTGAGACAAAAACAGAGCAGGCTCCGGCCCCCGCGAAAAAAAAGCAGCCGCGTCAGCTTGTGCGTTTCAGCTTTTACAAACTGGATATCGCCTGGTTGCGTCAGCCTGAAGAGACGCGTTTGCGTGGTCGGCAAGAGCTGGAAGAGATCATCGCGGAATATGGCGAAAAGACCGTAATGCGGGCCTTTAGTCTGTATGGCCTACGGACCGACTGTGATCTACTCATCTGGCAGGCTGCCTACGACGTGGACGATCTTCAAGGGCTGAACAGCCGGATTCGGCGAAGCCAGATCGGGCCATACCTGATCGAGACGCAATCGTTGTTGTCCATGACCAAGCGCTCCATCTATGTTGGAAAAAACGCGCGGGGCGCGCATGATCCCCGGTTGGTCATTGAGCCTGATGACAAAAAATATCTTTTCGTCTATCCTTTCGTCAAAACGCGGGCGTGGTATGCTCTACCGATGGAGGACCGCAAGCGGATGATGGCCGAGCATATTCGGGTAGGTCTGCAATATCCTCACATCAAATTGAACACCACCTACTCGTATGGGATCGACGATCAGGAGTTTGTTGTCGCCTTTGAGTCAGACGTTGTGGATGACTTCCTGGATCTGGTGCAGGAGTTGCGGGACACCGAGGCCAGCATGTACACCTTGCGTGACACGCCCATGTACATTTGTGTTGCGAAGCCGCTGGGGGAGATCCTTGAAGCATTAGGAGCCTAGACCGGCAAGCCAGCAGGAGCGTCCCCGAATGGTTGGGATGCTCCTTCTCTTTGGGTGAAATAAAGGAAGTGTGATGAGCAAACAAATTTCAGCGGGGCTGAAGCATAGCCGATCCGAGGCCCTGTTTCAAGAGGCCCAGCAACTGCTGCCGGGCGGCGTCAATAGTCCGGTTCGAGCCTTTCGAGGTGTGGGGGGCACACCCGTATTTTTTGAGCGTGGCAAAGGCCCATATCTTTATGATGTCGACGGGAACCAGTATCTTGACTATGTACAGTCCTGGGGGCCGATGATCCTTGGGCATGCTTACCCGAGCGTCGTCGAGGCTATCGTCAAAGCCAGCGAGCGTGGATTTAGCTTCGGCGCACCGACTGAAGCCGAAAGCGTCCTGGCGAAGCTCGTCATCGAGTATGTCCCCTCAATTGAAATGGTACGTTTCGTCAATTCCGGGACAGAAGCGACCATGAGCGCGCTACGGCTGGCTCGGGCCTATACCGGACGCAAGAAAATCGTCAAATTTAGTGGCTGTTATCATGGTCATGCCGACATGTTACTGGTCCAGGCCGGCTCTGGAGTTGCCACCATGGGTTTGCCGGACAGTCCTGGAGTACCTCCAGAGACTACCGAAAACACCCTAACCGCGCCTTACAACGATGTTATAGCCTTAGAGAACCTTTTCCAGGCCTATCCAGAAGGGATAGCCGGGGTTATCTTCGAGCCCGTTGCCGCCAATATGGGTGTTGTGTTACCAACAGAGGATTTTCTAAAAAGCTTGCGAGAACAGACCCGCAAGTACGGAGCCCTATTGATCTGCGACGAAGTTATGACCGGCTTTCGAGTCGCGCGGGGTGGGATGCAAGAGCGAGCAGGGATTGAACCGGATCTCACCTGTTTAGGAAAAATCATTGGAGGAGGGCTTCCAGTTGGAGCGTATGGTGGGAGGAGAGAAATCATGGAGCACGTCGCGCCTGTGGGCACCATGTATCAGGCAGGAACGCTCTCGGGAAATCCCCTGGCGATGGCAGCCGGGATCGCAACGCTCCGTGAATTGGGCAAGCCGGGGATCTATCAAGAGCAAGAGCGCAAGAGCGGACTGATTGGAGAGGGGATTGAGCAAGCATTGCGTGAGACCGGAACCCAGGCTCAGATCGTACGGATTGGAGCCATGTTCTGCCTCTACTTCTCAGAGCAGCCCGTAGCCAACTACGAGGACGCCAAAAAATCGGACACCGCCCGCTTTGCTCGCTACTTCTGGAGCATGCTAAATCAGGGTATCTACCTGCCGCCATCGCAATTTGAATCCTGTTTTATCTCGCTGGCCCTGGATGAAGCCATGTTAAGCCAGACCATCGGAGCCGTGCGTACAGCTTTGCAAGAGAGCCGTTAAGAGGAGAGAACCATGAGTCATTTTCCAGATGTCAGGATGCGCCGCAACCGCCAGAGCGCGGCCCTGAGGGCAATGGTGCGAGAGACGCGCCTCTCCGTTGATCAGCTTATTTATCCATTGTTCATAACAGAGACCGCGAAAGAGCCGCGAGAGATCTCCTCCATGCCAGGAATAATGCAGTGGCCGATCGAGCATCTTGGGAAGGAAGCGGGACGGATCGCCGGGCTAGGGATTCCCGCAGTCCTTTTGTTTGGGATTCCCGCTGAGAAAGACGAGCAGGGAACGCAGGCCTATGTAGAGACAGGGATCGTTCAGCAAGCAATCAAATATCTTAAAAAAGCCACTCCAGATTTACAGATTATAACCGATGTATGTTTATGTGAATATACAAGCCACGGCCATTGCGGAGTTATTCATCATGGAACCGTTCACAACGATGAAACGCTGGATCTACTAACTCGCATGGCTCTTTCTCATACCGAAGCTGGTGCGGACATCGTTGCTCCATCAGACATGATGGATGGGCGTGTCAGCGTCATTCGCCGGGGATTAGACAAGCACGGATTCACCCAGACGCCCATCATGGCTTATTCAGCAAAGTATGCCTCAGCCTTTTATGGGCCGTTTCGTGAAGCCGCCGGGTCGGCCCCCCAGTTTGGTGATCGGCGCTCGTACCAGATGGACCCCTCGAACCTTCGAGAAGCGCTGCGTGAGGTTGAGCTGGATATTCAGGAAGGGGCGGACATCGTCATGGTCAAGCCAGCACTTGCCTACCTGGATGTTATCCAGAAAGTCAGGGAACATTGTAATTTACCGATCGCAGCGTATAATGTGAGTGGCGAGTATTCTATGCTCAAAGCAGCCGCGCATCAGGGTTGGATAGACGAACGGCGAGTCGCGATGGAGATGCTCATCGGAATGCGCCGCGCGGGGGCGGACATGATCATTACCTATTCAGCTCCGGACATTGCGCAGTGGTTGCGTGAGGGGTATCAGCCTTTCTAAGAGGGAAAGCCTAAATCAGGCGAGCGACGGGTATTTAGGATTGAGTAGCGTAAACAATAAGAGAAAAGTACCCAATGCTTTATTGTTTAGTTGCTGTTTGTTACACTAAAGATCACAAGTAGTAAATGTTATACAGGTGAGGATTAGTTGGGGCTGGGCCAGGAGAAATCCGGACCTGGTTGTAGCGAAAATGAACAATCGAGTTTTGTGCAGACTCTGCACAAAACTCGAATTGCTTTTTTTACAATAGCTTAGTGACTAGCGAGTAAGGCGTGAGGCAAGAAAGCGGCATAGTCCAGCAAAGAATAGTCCTTTGCTGGCCTCCCCCATGAGGGCCGCGACGAAGCCGACGCCAAGGCCGACCGTTAAGCCAACACGACCGTAAGGGTGGTTAAGCATCTGTCGAACTCTGGTCATATGACTATTTTCCTTTTTTACTACTTGCAAACGAATGCTTTGTCGCTATCTTTTCGATAAGGGGAGACACAAATCTGTTTTGTTTGTTGTTTCAACTATCAAGCCTATCATTTTCAGTGGCGGCTGTCCAGAGATAAAAAAGTGATCTTCATCATATTTTGAAGGACTGGACAGGTTTTGCTTGAAATATCGGACTGAAAAATTGAATCGGATTACTTGTTACCAATCCGTTTTCTTATTCGTCCCTCTCTGATATGGAGGGAGTCCGAAGTCCATACTTACGGTTTTTTGTAAAAATTTTAAAGGGAAGCGTTGTGTATGGTTGGGATGAACGAAACCACACGCATTTATCAGCCAATTAATTCATATGGCGTTATCGGTAATTGTCACTCTGTAGTGTTAGTTGCACCGGATGGATCGATGGATTGGGGATGCCTCCCCGACTTTGACAGTCCGGCCATCTTTTGTCGGTTATTGGATGACGGCCTGGGTGGTTACTTTCAACTTTCACCTACAGATCATACGATTCCAGGTTCGCAGCGCTATCTGCGAGGCAGTAACGTATTGCAGACGCGTTTCGCCAGCACCCAGGGTGAGGTTGTCCTGACCGACTTTATGCCGGTAGAGACCTTAAGTGCCTGGCCATACAAGGGTATGAACAACAACACCTGGACGCGCGAGGATGGTTCCTGCCATAGCATTGTGCGTATGATCGAATGTACGTATGGTGAAGTACCGATCACTATGAAATTGAAAATCACTCCCAATTATGCTGTTTCACCAACGGAGGTGTCGCTTCTGCCCAATGGTCTGGGCGCAGTTATCTCTGGTGGTGGGCAACATGTGGGCCTGTCAATTATTGGAGCGTACCGTTTTCCAACGTTCTCCATGCAGATTTCGTATGAGGACGGTGATGTACATCCGATACTTACATTACAGGTTGTGATGCGCGAAGGAGAGCGTTTAACCTTCGCGGTTGGAATGGCGAGGACGCAGCAGGTAGCTCATCATCTGGTAGAGAATGAGTTGCCGCAACGTAACTTTGACGCGGAACTGGCACACACACTCCATTGCTGGCGACAGTGGATTTCTTCCATCTCCTATCGTGGTCCTTACACGGATCTGGTGGAACGTAGTGCGTTGACGCTTAAAATGATGACCTATGCGCCTACGGGCGCGATCGTAGCCGCCCCTACAACCTCTTTGCCGGAAGAACTACAGGGAGTTCGTAACTGGGATTATCGATTCACCTGGTTGCGTGATGCGACATTCACACTGTACGCCCTGAATGTGCTTGGTTTTACCGAGGAGTCCCGAGCCTTTACCCACTGGTTGAGGCGTCTCTCGTATTCGAGTGGGGAAGATCTTCAGATTATGTACGGTATTCGTGGAGAACGCGATCTCACTGAGCGCGAGCTTCCGCACCTGGATGGCTACCAGGGATCGCGTCCCGTACGTATCGGGAATGGGGCGGCTGAACAGAGACAGATGGATGTTTTTGGGGAGGTACTGGATTGTATTCACCTGTACCGTCGCCAGGGCTGCTTTGAACGGTATGGAGAGGCGCTAGATGGGCCACTCTGGGAGATGATGCGGATGCTTGTTGAGCACGTTTGTGCTCACTGGCACGAGCCGGATTGTGGTATCTGGGAGGTGCGTGGGGGCCTGCATCACTTTGTGTATTCCAAAGTGATGTGCTGGGTTGCCCTGGATCGTGGTATTCGAGCCTCTGAACAACTGGCCCTGGACGCGGATCTTCCTCGGTGGCGAGCTGTGCGTGATCATATACGGACCGATATTCTATCGCATGGTTATAACACCACGCTTGGAGCCTTTACACAATCATATGATGACACAGTTCTGGATGCCTCGAACCTGTTGCTTCCGCTGGTTGGTTTCATTGCGCCCGATGATCCCAGGATGCGTTCAACTGTAGATCGGACAATCGAGCAGTTGACAGATGCGCATGGTTTTGTTTATCGTTATCATTCAGAGGATGGTCTGGAAGGAGGAGAGGGGACGTTCTCTCTCTGCTCGTTCTGGCTGGTAGATAATCTCGCGATGCAAGGGCGTGTGGCAGAGGCTCGCTCACTTTTCGAGCGGCTGACTGGTTATGCAGGTCGTTTGGGATTGTTTTCCGAAGAGATCGACACGCAAAGTGGTGTAGCTCTGGGAAATTATCCACAGGCCTTTACGCATATCGCCTTAATCAACAGCGCGATCAATCTTCAAAAAGCTGAGCGTAAGCTATCTGAGCGAGAGCACCAGACCGATCCAATTGTTGCTGCGGTCAAATTGCATAAGCAGCAATAGCTAATTTCCTGACTAGCCATTGTTTTTGGGAGAGGCGATGCGTTTCCTTATACTAGAAGGAAATAAGCATCGCCTTTTCCGCATGATATTCTACCAAGAAAAGAGTGAATTTTGTGGAAACGTCTGTTCGTTATCCAACTGCCAGCTTGAAGCCCCATCGTGAGACACCGATTGCCAAGGGGCATCTATGGGTTTTTTCGGGAGCCCTGCAACAGCAACCTCGCTGGGTCGAGCCGGGAGGTGTCGTGGATCTCAAAGACTCGCGTGGTCACTTTGCCGGGCGCGGCTATTATAATCCCAATACAGATATTGCCGTTCGTATTCTGACGCGTAACATCGACGAGCCGATTGATGTCCCATTTTTCCAGAAACGGATCAAAAAAGCCTTGGAGAAGCGCATCCAGATCGACAAAGACCGTACGAACGCTTTTCGGCTGATCAACGCTGAAGGGGATGCGTTGCCCGGCTTAATCGTTGACAAATATGCCGACATCCTGGTGATGCAAGTGCATACATTGGGGATGGAGGATCTACGTGGTGCGGTTGTTGAGGCCCTGGTCGCGGAGTTGGAGCCGAAGGGAATTCTTGTCCGTAATGACGTGCAGTCTCGTCGGCGTGAGGGGTTGTACCTGGCTGAACCAATTGAAGTATATGGTGAGGTGCCCAGGCGAGTTGAAATCATCGAGAACGAAGTCCGGTTTCTAGTTGATCCCTGGCAGGGTCAGAAGACCGGCTTTTTCCTGGACCAGCGGGACAAGCGCGAGAACCTCCGACGCTTTGTTCAGGGTAAAACCGTACTGAACTGTTTTGGATACACCGGTGGCTTCTCTGTCTATGCCGCCAAAACCAGCAAGGTGAATCGGGTAACCACTGTAGATATCTCCAAGTCAGCGATTGAACTAGCGAAGGAAAACTTTGAACTGAATGGGCTAGATCTCTCGCAGCATGAGTTTATCATTGAGGACGTGTTCGAGTATCTGGATAAGGCTCGAAGCGAGCGTAAGAAATTTGATGTTGTGATTCTTGATCCTCCTGCCTTCGCCAAAAACAAGAGCGCCAAAGAGCAGGCTTTGAAGGCCTATCTAGGTCTAAATACTCAGGGAATGCGGGTATTGAAGCCAGGAGGAGTGTTGCTCACCTGCTCCTGTTCTGGAGTTGTGAATATGCAAGAGTTTCTGGGAACCATCAATGAGGTAGCCCGAAAACTCAAGCTCTCAATTCAGATGTACGATAAATATGAGCATGGAGTAGACCATCCAGTGAACGGCGAGATGCCCGAAACTGGATACCTGAAGGCTGCATTTTTCCGAATTGGCGCGTAACAGAAACCTATCTAATAGGATGGAGCTGATCAACTATTCTAGTCAGCTCCATTTCAGGAAGAAGAGCCTATATCCATTTTCTCACACGAAGAAACAGAACGATCAACATTGAGAGAGCAGCCATCAGCAGTAAACATCCGAAGTAGCCAAAGGGTTGGTGAAGTTCCGGCATATTATCAAAATTCATTCCATAGATACCCGCGATCAGCGAATCAACCATTAGAATAATCGAAGCTGAAGTAAGTGTTCGCATCACAATGTTTAGATCGTTAGAGGCCACAGCTAGATTGGCATCCATCGTACTACTAATCTGATCGCGATAAAGGTCGAGGGTATCAGTCATACGAGTAATATGGTCGTAGACATCTCTAAAATAGATAATACTTGCCTCGCTAAAGATAGGGCTATCGCGGTTTGTCAGAACATTCAGGATATCTCTTTCGGGAACAGCAACCCGGCGGATCTGTGCCAGACGCTTTTTCACAGTCAGCAGTTCAAACGTAAAATTATGACTTTTTCTTCGTTTATCGTAGATCTGATCCTCTAGCTGGTCGGCATGCTCAACCAGAGCATCTACGACTGGGAAGTAATTGTCGACAATCGAGTCTAGAAGGGAATAGACCAGAGTAACAACTCCTTTTTCAATATCTTTACTATTGCGTTGCCAGCGTTTTGCAGCCTCATCCAGCTCTCTGATAGGTTGATCATGGACAGTTACCAGATAATTATCGCCGATAAACAGCTTTATCTCATTGATAAACACCTCATTGCGCTCTTTATCATAACCTACCGAATAGAAAATGACAAAAGAGAAATTCTCATACTCCTCAATTTTCGGACGTTGATGTCCATTCAAGGCATCTTCAATTGCCAATGGGTGGAGATCGAGAACCCTACCCATACGAGTAAGCTCATCGGCATGAGGGTTCTCGAAATTGAGCCAGAAGACAGCATCGGGTTCGTTCTGAATGGCATCGATATCGTCGAGATTTGTAATTGTCGTAAAAGTATGATCACTGAGGTCACACTTAATAGCTGTATGCATGATTGTCTCCTTGGGGGGGATGGAGGAAGCATCTTCTATTTTCCAACCATATCATACATCAGAGACTGAATTAAAGAACTGTATTTATGTATATAAATCCAAAAATTCAGAGCATACTATAGTTATGCTCTGAATTTTTGGATATTCAGGGAAGGTCAGGCGATCGCTTTCTCAATATTCTTGAAGAAATTATTCAGAGTATTTTTAACAACCCCCTGACCAATGGGGTTATTAGCGGCAGCGATTGCGCCTTCGAGCTCGGCGTTTGCATCATAGTTGAGCAGGGTACCGCCGGCCTCATCGGCAAGATTAATTTGGCTAGTTGCATTTACGGAGCCCCCACGACCCGTACGTTGAACCTGCAAAACCAAATGGTTAGGAGCCTGAGCTTGAGCGATCTTAATATCGAAAGTGAAAGGACCTTTTAGGCTACCGGGTAGGGGGGTAGTAACGCTGGCTCGCATTGTATTAGAATCGACGAAGGCGATCGACTCGCAGCCTGGAATGGCCGATTGTAAAACCGAAGGATTGAGGATCGCGTTAAAAACGCTCTGACTGGCCGCAGAGAATTTGTGTGAACCGTTGAGCTTCATCAGAATTTGCGACATTATCTTGATGTTAGAGTTTCCACTCCTGAGAAAGAAATGCCGCGCTCCTTTCTGGTAGCTTAAATATTTTTCATGATCACTCGCTGTGATCAAATTGTATTGTATAGGTTTCTGCTTCTTCTGGCAAGTCTTATTCGCAGAATTCGCCGTTTTTCCTAACATTGACTTTTGTATGTATTTTTCTTAACAATACCTGTTATTTCTGAATAAGCACACGTAAATTTTTAATATACCACTTTCGAGTGTAACAGATTTTTGCGTATCCAACTATAATAAATACAGAAGCAAGAAGAGCTACAAAAAATACTATTGGTATGTAAAACGGCCTGGTTCTTGAAGGTATTGAATTTCTCCAGGCTTTTAGGTAGGTATACTCTACTTCTTTTTGCTATAAGGTAGTAGTGTGACTTAGCACTCATGGAACGGTTATTTAGGGGGTATGATAACTTTGTTCGACCAATTAGCTACCCAGACGTGGCGGGAACGCTCGCGTGTGGCAAGAGAGCGGCTAGATTTATCAGCTTCCGTTGAGGAAGTTTTGGTGCGCTCTTCTGAATCTACTGTCTCCAGTGCTCAATCTCATTCACAGGATATTTCTGAGTTTATGGCTATAAATAGTGAATCTATCACTTCATCTCGAAGTTCAATTGCAGGAGAGTCGCAGCCTCTACCAGTGGTAGTCCGACCTTCTATAAAGTTAGGGCGTACAACAAAAGTACGTCTTAAGGCCGCTCCCAAAGTTGAGGTAGGCGAGCGACCCATTGAAGCTATGTGTGAACAGCTCTCTTCAATGCCTGTTTCAGAGATCGCGGACGCGTCATCTATGTCAGAGGAAGATCTTTGTGGAGGTGTAGAAGAGACGAGAACCAGTGCCCATCTGGCCGCGGTAAAAATCGCCGCTTCATCTCAAGTAGTTGCCGGCAATATTCAGTTTGGTTCAGGCTTTTTTGAAATTGGTCAGGCTGACGTGCCGGTTGTTCACACATCGATCGCGGCGGAAGATGTTGTGCTCGTCATGCTAACAGGTGATCCCGGACCGGTTGTCGTTCAATATATCTCGATCAGAGCGGAGACTGGTTTTACTGTGCATTTAAGTGCGCCGACGAACAGGTCTACTCCGTTTAATTACGTAGTGCTCAAAGAGCGATCCGCATAGAAAACCTTTTAATATCCTGGTGCGAGGGTACAATCCTATCAACAGAATAAGAGGAGATATACCCTTGCGCCGCTTGTTTTTTATGAGGCTGGCAAGGCTGGGAGGGTGCAGATAAAACTGCTTCCCGCGCCAGGAATGCCGCTGCTCTCAACCCGGATAGTCCCGCCATGGAGATGAAGAAGCTCTGAGACCAGATAGAGCCCGAGACCGATGCCTCGGATCTTACTGGTTTTGCTATTAGGCGCGCGGTAGAACCGTTCAAACAGGCGAGATTGAGCATCTTTAGGGATACCGATCCCTTTATCCGTAATCCGGATCTCGATCTGTTTTTTTCTATGTACGGAGCGTAACCCGATTATCACAGGTCCGCCATCGGGACTATACTTAATGGCATTCTGTAAAAGGTTTGTAATCACTTGCTTGAGTCGTGCCTCATCGCCATTGACCTGGAAGGATTGATGGGCCGCAGCCTGATAGTGAATGGGGTGTCTGGGGGCCGTACTGGCTTGTTCCTCAATCACCTGTTGAATAATCTGTGCCAGATCCAGGGATTGCAGCGAGAGGCTCAACTGCCCCTGATTTAGATGAGAGACTTCCAGAAAAGTATTTACAATATTTGTGAGTTGATGGGCCTGCTGCTCAACACCATTCAGGCCATCTCGTAGTCGGGGTATCCATGGTTGTTCGCCCATCTTGCGAAGCTGACGCTGGATGGCCTGACTATGTGTCAGGATAATCGTAAGAGGTGTCCGGAACTCATGAGCCGTAATTGCCAGAAACTCATCCTTGAGCGCGTTTGCATTGCGCATCGCCGACTCTCGGGTGCGGGCCTCAATGGCTTCCTGTTGCCAGCGAGCCTGCTCAACCGCCATACCAGCGAGCTGGCAGATCCCCTCAATCACCGTGAGATTCCAGGGAGTAAACGTTGGGTGTTGATCCTCAGCGTCCAGCGATGGTTCCTCCAATAATAGAATACCGAGTAGACGATCATCATAATTGATGGGAGCCACCAGCACGTTCTGATGTTCCGCGATCAAGCAGATTGTCGCGAGCCCGGTCAGCAACTGTTCCTGGAGTTGTGGAGAGCGGTCGCGCTCAACCTGCAACCAGTCCAAAACATACTCTCGCCAGGATAGCGACGAGTTTCGGACCAGATCGAGGTCTTTATAAATAATAGGATGGCCTTGCTCATCCAGAAGTTGAATAATCCCGCGTTGACCATTCAGGGATTGAAGCGCGGTTGTCAGGACACTCTGAAGGATCTCCTCGATATTAGTTACACCTGACAGGGCCTCAGTCATCTGCAACAACGTTTCCAGAGCCTGACGGGTATACTGATGAGCCTGTTGTGTCTGTGAGAGCAGGTGGGTTTTCTCGATCGCCAGAGCGCATTGAGCCGCCACATCCTGGGCGAAGGCATATTGATTAGCAGAGGGGCGAAAATTCCCGCTATGATAGTTCACAAAGACCAATCCCAGGCAATCCTCTGAATTCCCTGTTGGTTGTGGTTTGCTCATTAGAGGCACAATCAGAACATTTTCCAGATTGAGCAACTGATACCATTGGGCCTCATAGCCATGGGTTTGATGCAGCCCCACAAAGAGAGGCTTGCCCGTTCGCGCCGCCTTCTGACAATGAGGGAGTCTTTTGAGAGGGATTGGCTTAATAGGATCGCAGAGTTGAAGTGATGGGGCCAGATTATTGAGCAGTAAGATTCGATTTTTCAGAAGCGCAGCCGCGCCACTATCGGCCTCCAGACACCGAATAAGGTGATCAGCCGCAATCTCCAGAACCGATGGAAGCGGCTCACCCGAATTTACAGCCAGAGCGATAGCATTAACCGCATCAGTCTGCTTTGTCAATTGTTCGGCGCGTCGTCGCTCCATCTGAGCCTGCTCAAAAAGGCGAGCGTTCTCAATCGCCACTGCCGCTTGCTGTCCGATAGCCCGTGCCAGGCGTTGTTGCCGGGAAGAGAGCTTGCGATTCAAGCGAGGGTCATCCAGTGTGAGAATACCAAGCAGGTGATCTTTATGGGTCAGGGCAACCACCAGCAAAGGTTGGATACCGAAAACATTGGCAATATGTTGTAAAGAGGTATCAGAGCAAAGGTTCTCCAGATAGACCAACCCATCATGTTGCTTTAACAGCGTAACCAATGGATCATCCGTAGGGATAAAAGCGTGCTGCCAGGTGGTCTTAGAAGGTTGCAGTTGGGTTGGAGAGTCAGGATAGGGCTCAAGATAATCTGCTGCTGGTTGGAGAGCCGATAGTTCTTCTTCCAAAAGCCAGACGCTGCACCGCTCGACATCACAGGCTTTTGTTGTGCGTCTAACCAGGATCTGCAAAATATTGCCTAGATCAAGCGAAGAAACGAAAAGTTCCGCCTGTTCGCGAAGCATCTCGCTCTCACGCAATGCCAGCAATAATTGCTCATGCTCTGACTGATCTTGAAATGATTGCTCTGCCGCCATGCCGCGAACCTCTTCTTGCTTTCTCCTGGGGGAGAGAGCAAATAGAAATAAGGAGCAAGCGCCACATAGTGCACATGCTCAAAGACTATTTTTGGTGATATAGCTATTTGGGACTCTATCTCGCGAGGTTCTTCTGTAGGTAAAAAAAGTTTAACAGATGAGTATGCACATCGTCAAGCAAAAGAGCGGCATTGAAAAGGTAATTTAGTTAATAAAAAAAGGAAATAGGAGGAATTGGATGAAAAAAGGAAAGGAATATTTCGAAAAAAACATCCCTTTCCGGCGAGTTAGCGAGCTTTTTGGCGTGATCGGAACATCTCAACCACAAACGTCAGGGTTGTACCGGCGGCAACACTTGCCACAGTAAGAAGCGTATTATCGGAAGACGCTTTTCTTTGGCCCTCGTGATGGCGCTCCATCTTCTCCACAATCACCTGTGTTTTTTGACCATCCTGGTTTGATTGAGAAGATTTGTTTTTTGAAGACTTCCCGCTCTTTGCGAGTTCTTGAGGGTTGGGATCAGTTGTATGAGCTTTATCCTCTTCATCCTGTTTAGAAGAATCGCCCTTGACAAACACCCCCTTCGGTTGGACATCTTTGTGGTCGGCAGCCGCCTGCTTCTGAATATCTTCTTCCGAAGTAGGCATATGGCTGGTCATCACATGGACCATATTTACCAGCGTATCTGGAGTCTCAAGAACGCTCTCCGCGAAGAAAGCGTTTACCTCAGCCCCGAGCAGCAGAATCACCGCGAAGTAGTAGAAAAACGCGATCAGGATCAGAGCGAAGCCGACCTGTCCTACATAGCCATTAAGGAAGTGCGAGATGTAGATGGGGAAGAGGAGCAGATAGATCTGAGCCAGAACCGCAGCAACGATAGCGCCCTTCCAACTATTTTTAAAGCTAATTTTCTGATTAGGTACCACGATATAGATAGCCACAAACAAGAGGAACGAAGCCAGAACGCCACCAATGGCAGAAATGATAGCCGTAAGCACAGGATTTTTCAGCAGTCCCCCGATGGGTGTCGAGCTGGCAGTGCTTTGAACAAGGCTAAACGCCAGCGTTGGGAGTGTTGAAGCAAAAATCATCACCGGTATCAGAAGCACAAAGATGAAAAGCATCCCCAGGGCCATCAGGTTCTGTTGAACAACCTTGCGCTGACGGACGTGGTAGATGATCCCAAAGATGTATTCAATCAACACAAACAGGCGTGATCCACCAAAAAGAGCGGCCAGGATCGCGATAATTCCGATAAGCCCGGAGGCCTGATTAATGCGGAGCAGCACATTTTTGCTCAGGTTTGGATCGGAAGAGACCTGAGAGGGGAAAATGTGGACAATCTGATTCAGGACATCAGATTGAGCATTAGGAGCGAGCCAGCCAAAAGCGAGCCCGATCAAAGCAATAATCGCGAAAGCGATCGGAACCATTGCCGTTAGCAAATTGTATGCCAGAGCGGCAGAAAAATTCATAACACCATCGTTATTAAACTTTGTAAAAAACCCTTGTAGTGGTTTAACCCCTTTTTGGACAACATCTGATTTTTGTGCATCCTGGACAGGTTTAGAGTCGGTGATTTTCTTTAATGGTTCTGGTAATGCACCTTGCGAGCCATTCTTGTCAGGTCCATTGTTTTGCGAGGCGGTGCTTTTCGATTGAGCAGAATCTGTTGCCATCGCTTGTCCTCCCTTTTGATCGTCAATTATGAATTGATCTGGATACTATTTTTAAGTCCTTATATGATCTTGAAGACGCATCCATAGAAAATAAAAACATTACACTTGAGGTACGGTTGAAGTTTTGTACACGTTTCAAATGCTCTATAGTCCTTATGGTAGAGGAATAGTTACGCTTGTGACAGTATAGAACGTAGTGTAGTATATAGGGAGAAGTGTGAGAAAAGGATAGGAACAGGACTTTATGCGTTCGCAACCGCCACCAAAATCAATTGCGGGCCTGCTCTGGAACATTTTACGTTTAAGTGCGCGTATGGTTTGGGGAAGCCCGACAAACCAGGCGCGTGTCTTATTGGATAGACAAAAAGCTTTGAACGTATTAGGTTTACCAGTGAACGTGAGCAAAGAACAGATAAAACAGCGTTATCGGACCCTTGCCAAGGAGCATCATCCCGATCGTGGGGGCGATCGGGAGCAGATGCAACGAATTATCGCGGCCTATCAGCTATTAATCAAAGAGTAATTAAGAGAGAGCGGCCCCACAATGGTTGCAGAAGCGTTTCCCGGAACGCGCGGGTGTTCCGCACTGATCGCAGTACAGTGTTTCAACATTGGCTGATGAGGGATACCCTTGTGATTGAGTGGGTGATCCAGCAGTGGGAGGGGAATAGGTAGAGGGTGGATTTCCGCTCGCGGCCTGGGATGTAGCGGGAGAAGAGCTCTGTGATCCTTGAGCGGGATAGGAAGACTGGGGTGGAGTAGGAGAAGGCTGTTGAAGGGTCTCTTGAACTGTTTTCGCCGCCTTCAGAGCCATCCCTCCAAGCGTCCCAGCGATCTTCAGCCCCCGCGCGATATCGTCCATATCAGCTTTCATACGATTGGCTGAAGGCAGAACGGTAGAGTCTGAAATCTTGTTGAAAAGATCCTTCTCAAGCTGGATACCGTCGCCATTAGGAGATATCTGCCCCTGCCGCCGGGACCCATCCTGGAAAAGCAGCATGAGCGTTGGGCCCTGAACCTGAAATGTCCCTTCGCCGCGTACCTCCACAGCCTGTGTTGAGAGCTGTTGCTTATTGATGAGCGATTGGGCAGCACTAGCCGCACGACTGCGATCCTGAACGATGAACAGAAATCTACCATCAGGATACAGTGTCAGTCGATCGATGCGTGACGTAAAGTAATCCAAGCCGATACCAGAGCGATGCACACATTCGTATTGACCAGTAATCGGTTTTATCATAAAAAAGCCTCTTTGATGTATAGACACGCCGGGCCTGAGCCTGTGATAGAAAGTCCATATCCATTATATCATTTTTGTCACTTTATAAGCTCAGAGGCCTATCAAAAGACACGCTATGAGACTCAAATGGGCTCTTCTATCCGATAAGTGCTCTCAGCAGCAGAGGCCTCCTCAACCGTAACCGTCGCACTGGTAAAGGTCAGAGGAATACGGGCGAGCTTGCGAGTATAATTCAGCACATCCTCTCCCTCCTGCAATTTCCCTTTTTTGAGCAGGTGGCGTCCAAGTAGATCATGGGCGCGGATCTTCGCGGCCAGGCGATCTGTTGAGGAGAGTTCCGCGATTGCCGCCCGAAACGCGTTTTCAGCCTCCGTATCTTCAACCTTTTGTGTTTCCAGGATCTGGCCGAGCATCATCAGAGCCTCGGCCCGTCGAAGGATATAGCTATGTTGCGCAGCCTGTTGTGCCAGATGGACATGGATAAGAGCCTGTGGGAGATTTTTTGTCTGAAGTTCCAGTCCAGCGAGATAACAGGCCGCAGCGGAAACCACATTCGCGCTTTCTCGGAGCGGTCGAAGATCATGAGGGGCTTGAGAAGCCTCAGAGAATGTTCGTTGTTCAAATACTGGTTGCCAGGTTTTCAACACGCCCTCAAGGCTAGAACGAGCCTGATCAATATGTCCGAGAGCCTGTTCGATCAATCCGATCTCGCAGGTCAGGAGGGCCGCGCGCAGCTTTTCGCCGATAGCATAATAGAGAGCGATCGCGCTGCGTGTATGATCAAGAGCCATATGCATATTTGAATGAGCATAATGTTCTTCAGAAGTATTGTGGATTGTCGTACTATCTTGTTCAAAAATAACGAGAGCCAGGCCCCAGTGGGCTTCAGCGATATAGTGAAGGGGAGTATTGGAATTCATCATTCCCAAAGCCTTATGATACTGCTTGAAAGCATCCTCCAATTGTCCAAGTTCGCGGCTAGCCGCAGCCAGATGTAAATACAGCGTAATCACCTCGTGACGTTGTTCAGAGGAGATCGAGTCTGGTTGGACGGTTACGGCATAGAGAAAGTCATGTTGAGCAGCAATAAACTGTCGAAGCTCAAAATAGCATTGTCCGCGCATAATCGCCATGCGCCAGCGCAGAGATGAAGGGACGCGAGCGATATTGAGATCGGCCAGAAGAGAAAGAGCCTCCTGAGGCTTCCCATTATCGAGAAGCACACTGGCCTCCGCGCGAATATCTTCACTTTGTCGATAGCGTTGAGCCTCAGCCTCACTTTCTCGGTGTTGCCGGGCTAGAGAAAAAAGATCGTCAAAAGATAATTTAAGCTGTTGAGCTAAAAAGTGTAAACTCTCAGTTGAAGGATCGACACGATTGCGTTCAATTTGAGAGATCAGACTGGTACTATAGCGATTGCCAGCAACTTCAGCCAGAGAGAGATGTAAATTTTGGCGGGCTGCTCTGATCCGCCCTCCGAGAGTATCTGGAGAAACACACTTGGATGGTCGTGCCATACCTCCCGCATCCTTCCTTAGTGAAGATTGTCGTTGGTTTTTAGAATAGGAGCTATAATGATAAAATCGCCCGTAAATCTGGCTGTGTGCGTTTTTTACAAGCAATATGAATTATAATTGATCGTCTTCGTAAACACAATACAATAACGGGGTAAATAGGTGGTAGAGGTAATAATTGTATATTTTCATTTGCATCTATAGATATTCGCAAAAAATGGACGATTTTGTAGGAAAGGATAGGAAAAACAGTTCTTTTTTTTGCTTGTGCTAGCGAAATTAAGGATAGACGTGTATCTTTGGAATGCCAGCGCTCACATGCCGGGCTCATATGCTTAAAGGATACCTGATGGTATTAGAACTTTTGGTCAAATGATCTCTTGACAATTTTATTCACAAGACTGTATGCTGAGAAAGCAAGAACTGCATCACGAAGAGAGGATTTAGGGTAGATGTCTCGTTCCCCCAAGGTATCCCCCGCTACTGAAGATGAGTCAGCAAAAGATATAGAACAATACTCACTTTTCACGGCGCGGAATAGTAGCGATACAACCGAAAACAACACAACTGAGAAGACAGAACTCCCGAAGAAAGCTGTTAAAGAGGCTGTGGTAGCCACGCGCTCGAAAAAAGAAGAGGCGTATTCAGCCGCTGATATCCAGGTCCTGGAGGGCCTGACCGCGATCAGACATCGCCCCGGTATGTACATTGGCTCGACCTCGACCTCCGGATTGCTGCACTTAATTTGGGAGGCATTGGACAATGCGGTTGATGAGGCCGTAGCGGGTTATGGAAAACATATCTGGGTCAGCGTGACCCGTGATGGATGGGTAGGTGTGAGGGATGAAGGGCGTGGTATGCCGTTTGATCCCATGCTTTATCAAGGGGACTACTTACCAGCGGCAACGATTATTCTCACGGTCCCCCATTCTGGCGGAAAGTTTGCTGAAGGGGCGTATAAGACGGCTGGTGGCTTACACGGGGTTGGTTCAACAGTGATCAACGCGCTGTCGGAGAAGTTGGAATTGACCATCTGGAAAGACGGTCAGCAATTTACACAAGTTTTTAGTCGTGGGACTGCCATGCCGCATATTATCTCGCCATGTGATCCCCGGCTTCATGGGACACAGTTGCGCTGGTTATATGATCAGACCGTGTTTGATGAGGATGCGTATTACTCGCCGGACGCAATTGTGAGTCGCTTAAAGGCATCCGCCTATCTTAACCGGGGGGTCTCCTTTCATCTAGACATGTGGGATGACAATCTCAACGAGCAGGTTGAGCAGGTATTTTACTCGCGAGACGGCCTGCCGGACTATGTAAGGGATCTCGCCACCTCGGCCAGCTCACCCCTTTTCAAAGGGGTTGTTGGGATGGCGAAAGTGAAAGATGATGTGCAGGTAGAGGTAGCGGTTCAGCCCACCACAGGTTTTAAGATCACCCTTTACAGTTATGCTAATGCAGTTCGGACGCGTGATGGTGGAGTGCATGAGACCGGCTTTAAGGCTGCCTTAACCAAAGTTGTGAATGATTTCGCGCTTAAATACAATGTAATTAAGAGCCGGGAAAAGGATGGTTTTAAGCCGGAAGTTATTCAGCAAGGACTGAACGCCGTAATCTCCGTGAAACTGACGAACCCGCAGTTTCAGGGTCAGACCAAGGATCGCCTAAACAATGCTCCTGTCGAGGGTATTGTGCGTTCGATCGTTGACGAAGGGCTAAAAGATTGGTTTGAGAACAATCCTGGCCCTGGCAAAGATTGGCTCAAAAAGATTCTCCAGATGCAGAAGGCCCGCAATGAGGCTCAGCTTGTAGAGGAGCTGGCAAGGGCGGGGACCAAGAAAAGCGGAGAGTTGATTGATACCACGCTTTCCAAAAAATTCTTGAAATGCAACACATCTGATCCCTCACGCTCAGAGTTGTTTATTGTTGAGGGAGACTCGGCTGGTGGTAGCGCTGGTCAGGGACGGTTCTCAGATTTTCAGGCGGTGCTTAAGCTAAAAGGCAAGCCCTTGAACGTGGCCAAGGCCGATCTTGAGCGTATCGTTGAGAATGAAGAGATTCGCACTATCATCAATGTGTTGGGGACTGGAACGCGCGATACCTTTGATGTCAACAATCTAAAATTTAATCGGGTCGTGATCGCGACCGATGCTGATGTGGATGGATTGCATATTCAATGTCTGTTGTTAACGCTTTTCTACCAGGAATTTAGCAATCTAGTAGAGCTGGGTCATGTATACATTGCCTGTCCACCGCTTTATTCAGTGAAGTACAAAAGCAAAGTTGTCTGGTTGTTGGATGACGAAGCCCGACTGGAGTTTTTACGGACGCATCGTGACGCTGAGAACCTGGAGTTTAAGCGCTTTAAGGGTCTTGGCGAGATGAACCCCAAGGAGTTGCGCGATACCGTGTTTGATACTCGGAGGCGCACCCTGAAACGCGTAACCATGGAGGACGCTGTGCTGGCCGCTCGTCTGGTGACCGAACTAATGGAAGATGAGAATGCCGAAGCCCGTCGCACCTTCCTGGCCGAGCATTCTCGAAAAATAAAAGAACTGGATGTCTAATGAGATGGCGAATACGACAACGACTGAAGCAGGGATCATTCGCGAAGAAGATTTTTCGGTAATCATTGCGCAAGCCTTCGCGACCTACGGTCTTTCCGTAGTGACCGATCGTGCTTTGCCCGATGCCCGAGATGGACTGAAGCCGGTACAGCGGCGCATTCTAGCTGGAATGCGCGAGGCTCGTTATCTTTCCAGCCGTTCCACAGTCAAAAGTGCTGAGGTAGTGGGTTTAATTTTAGGCAGCTATCATCCCCATGGGGACGCCTCTGTGTATGAGGCGGCGGCCCGGCTCTCGCAGCCATTCACTATGCGGTATCCCTTGATCGAGGGTCAGGGGAATATGGGCAGTGAGGACGGAGATCCTCCGGCGGCCTATCGTTATACAGAGATGAGGCTTTCGCCTCTGGCCGAGGCCCTGATGGCCGACATGGAACGGGACACCGTTCCATTGCATCCAACGTACAAACAGGACCCGAAGGTAGTTGAGCCGGATTATCTACCGGGCCGGATTCCCCCGGTTGTGAATCCTTCCAGCGGGATCGCTGTCGGTCTTTCTACCAATATACCGCCGCACAATTTGGGCGAGGTTGTACGCGCCTGCATGGCCCTGCTCGACAAGCCTGAGATGTCGATTGAGGAGCTGATGACCTATATTCCGGGGCCCGACTTCTCGCAGGGTGGTCGAGTGATGGGAATAGAGGGGATCAAAGATTATTTACGGACAGGAAAAGGTCGGATTTTAGTGCGGGCCGATGTTCGCCTGGAGGAGACGCCACGAAGCCGCTCACTGATTGTCACACAGACCCCACCCATCGGTCGTGATAAAGTGAAGGCCTCGATTGTGAAAGCCATCAACGCGCGAAAGCTTGAGGGGCTGATGCCCGATGTACGGGATGAGAGCGATACAGAGAAAGGCACGCGCATTGTCCTGGACCTGCGTAAGGACGCCGATCCTCTTCAGGTTTTAACTCAATTGTATAAAGAGACCGACCTTCAGGTCGCGCTCTCCTTCCAGATGGTTTACCTGTTTGGAGAGCCGATGCAAGCGGCTCGCCAGCCACGTCAGGTAGGGATGCGCGATCTGCTGAACTATTGGAACGCGCACCAACTGGACGTGTTAACGCGAAGGGCGCAGTTTGATCTGCGGAAGGCGGAGGATCGCCTACATGTTATTGAAGGGTTGATTGTTGGATCGGCGCATGCGGGAGAAATCGTCAAGATTTTCCAGGAGGCCGAAGACCGCGCAGCCGCTCGTAAGCAGATCGAGGAGCGTTACAGCCTGACGTCGGTCCAATCTGATGTGATCGCCTCGATGACCCTGTCTCAAGTGACGAAAATGGACGCAGGCAGGTACGCGAAAGAGCAGACCGAGCTTCAAGAGCGGATTCAGGCGCTTAGGCAGCTCCTAGACGATCGGCGCGCCCTGGTTTCCTTACTCAAAAAAGAGATGCAGCAACTGGTCAAGCAATTCGGTGATGAGCGGAGAACCGTCATTGATCCAGAGTTAGCGACAAACCCAGTGACGAACATCCCACTCTTGCACGAGCGTCAGCCACTGTTGATCTCCTTGAGTCGCGGTGATCTGATCAAGTCGCTGTCTCCAGATGCGTATATACCGAAGAAGAACACCAGAGGGGTTTACACTCCCGTGCGGGGTGATGAGCAAGTACGTCAACTGGTTTTGACCTCGTCGTATGACTACCTGCTCTGTGTTTTCAATTCGGGGCGTGTGTATCAACTGGCGGCTCATCGAGTGCCGCAGATGACGCGATCGGGGAAAGGTGAGCCTTTAAGCGACTTTCTCGACCTGGTGCCGGGTGAAGTTCTGATCGCGATGTTGCCTGTATCTTCTCATGACGATGACCGCTATCTCTTGACCTTTAGCCAGCAAGGGAAAGTCAAAAAATCGCCCTTAAGTGAGTACCGGATGGTAGATGTGGATGGTCTTCAGGATATGAAACTGGCCGAAGGGGATAGCGTGATTGCGGCCCTGATTTCTCAGGGGAAAGGCGAATACTTTGTGACAACCAATACTGCTCAGACCTTGCGCTTCGATGACGAGGCCGTAAGAGCTCAGGGACGGAGTGGTCAGGGAGTCGCGGCCATCGCGCTTTCCAAAGGAGCACAGGTTGTGAGCGCACTCTATCTAGATGAGCGGATACTGCTCAACGAGAGTTTAAGCTTCTTTATCATCACAGAGCAGGGAATGGGGAAACGTATTCCACTGGGCCAGTATCCTCAACGTGGTCGTGCCACCGGCGGCGTCTCCTCGATCGAGCTAAATGAGCAGGATCAGATCGCGCAGACGATGTTGGTGGACGAAGCGGATCAACTGTTGCTGGCCTGGAAGGGAACTGGAAGCGATCAGGCTGTGGTCATGCAAGCCGTTAATCTCAAGATGTTCCTACGAGCAGGACAGGGAGTCCGGATTTTGAGTGGGAGACTACAGTCCCTTTTAAAGCTGCCGTATATATCGCTTAATGACTAGAGCGTGTCCATCGATATCGACATTTAATCTGTTTCTGAGAGAGGTGACCAGCAAACAGCTTTCTGGTCACCTTTTTAGCGACTGGTAAAAAAGTAGACCAGACCGAGGACGAGCAAGCCCAGACCAGGCATCCAGAGAGAAAGCATAAAGCCAATAAAGCCGGCAGGAAAAATATTGAGAGGCAGAAAAGCTTCGACCAGACCAACAGTCAGGACCAGGATTGCCGGACTGACCGCGCCCCGTCCCACCAAATCGCGTATCGTAGCGAAGGCGATTCCCAGCATAGAGATGCCGATTGCCAGGATAAAAGCAGCCAGTGTTTCACTGCCAGGTATAAGATGGCGGAAGATCAGATAGACCGCAACACCTAGTGGGGTAATCATCCAGGCCGCAATGAGAAGCCGGTAGGGATAAATAACAGTTGAAAGCGCGAGCCCTAAACCCAGTACTGCGACGCCTACAGGATACTGAAGTGGATCAGGACTGAAGATCCAGGCCACGATGAAGCTAAGCACCCCCATCATCATCAGCGCAAGTGCCTGCTGACGAGCCTTTTCCTTCCCAACTTTAAAAAGTGATTGTAGTTGTGACATACATAGTATTCCCCTTATGCGCTGATCATTCCATTGTACAAGAGCGAGAAGAATGTAAGCAACAAAGAAGGACCAGAAGCTGAGGGCTCCTGATCCTTTACAACGCAGGCATTTGCTTAAATTGTGGGAGGAACATCGTTCTGAGAAGCATAGCCCTTGGTATGTTCAGCAGCGTCGAAGGGAGCGGATGCCGAGGTACCGGGTCGCTCACTGCGGATCACCTCGATAGAGCACTGAGCAATCAGAGCACCGATCGCACCAATGGCAGCCAGGGCCGGGGCAACCAGAACACCAACTACACCTACCGTCAGAGGGATCTCAAGGATCGTATGTCCCTCCTGCTTAATAATAATTCTGCGGACGTTGCCCTCACGGACCAGCTCACGGACGCGGGTCAAAAGCTGATCGCCAAAGACGGTTAACTCTTCCTGATAATTCTTTGTTTCAATGTTATTGGGATCTGTCTGCGACATAGCGTATGTTTTCTCCTTTAATGCAAGTCCCGTACAATTTCAGTAACCTGTTTATCGGCTCCACTCTTTATACGTAACTCAACGCGTTTAGGTTGAAGGTTGCAGAGATAAGAGATAGCTGAGTGGAATATCTTGAATACAAAAAAGGGAAAAGGCGTGTTACACTAAATTTAGTGGTCGTGTTAGTAACCTTTTCGCGACCGTATTTCAGAGAAGCGTTTTCCAGTTATCTGTAGTGGCAGCACTTGGAAGGAGCAACAACAGTGGAAAAACAGGCAGTCTGGTATGTGAATGGCCGGTGGGTAGAGCCAGCAGAAGCGACCTTGTCGCTCACCGACATCTCTGTATTGAGAGGCTATAGCGTATTTGAAGCTCTGCGTACATATAATCAGCGTCCATTTCACCTGGAAGAGCACCTGGATCGACTTTATCATTCCGCGAAATTAATTGAGATGCCAATGCCCTTTGTGCGAGAGCAGGTCGCGGGAAAAATTCACGAAATTATTGAACGCAATCCCTACAGGCATGCCTCCATTCGACTTTTAGTGACCGGTGGGGAGAGCAAAGATGGAATTTTGCCATCCGGAGAGCCAGGGATAGCAATCATGATCTCTGAACTGCCCGAGCGAGATCTAGAGCGTTTTAATCAGGGCTACAGATTGATCACCACCCGATTGCAGCGGGTAACTCCCGAGGCAAAATCCTCCAACTATATCGCAGCCGTCAGGGCTTTGAAAGAGGCCAGGCAGCGAAACGCCGATGATGCTCTTTTCGTTAATCATTTGAACCATTTGTTAGAGGGAACGCGCAGCAACTTTTTTGTCTTCAAGAATCGAACCTTAGTTACCCCGAAGCAGGGGGTTCTCATCGGCGTCACACGAAACGTTGTTTTGGAACTGGCGCGTCACTATTTTCCTGTCGAAGAGCGCCCTATCCTTATGGATGACCTCACAAAAATTACAGAAGCGTTTTTAACCTCCTCTTCACGAGAGATCATGCCAGTTATCAAGATCGATGATCTTACCCTGAGTGGTGGGCAGCCGGGCCCGAACACGCGAGAGCTTGAGCAGCATTTTATTGAGATGGTGGAACAGGGAAAATTTTAAGAAAAAGGCGGTTTAGTACGCTAAACCGCCTGGATCGTTTAGCTTCCCGAAGAGATCTCCTGTGGGAGATTATTGTGGGAAGCAACCGCTTCAATACTTTGCTCAAGTATCTTTAGAGCCTGTTGAAGCTGTTCATCAGTAATCGTCAGGGGAACCAGCGCGCGCACAACGTTATCATACATTCCGGCCTTAATCAGAACCAGGCCGCGTTTATGAGCCTGAGCGAGAACCGCATTCGTCCTCTCCGCATCTGGCTCGCGGCTCGTCTGATCTTTCACCAGCTCTATCGCCAGCATGCCGCCAAGTCCACGGACATCGCCAATGAAAGCAGGATAGCGTAGTTGTAAACGTGTCAGAAGATCATAGACAAGACCACCAATCTGCTGAGAGCGTGCGGCCAGATCCTGCCTTTCATAGATATCTAGAACTGCCAGAGCCGCAGCGCAGGCAACAGGATTGCCGCTGTAGGTTCCGCCTAGCGTACCCGGAGGGGGAGCATCCATAATTTCCGCCTTTCCAATTACCCCACTGATTGGCATACCCGCGCCCATAGACTTCGCGATAATCATCAGATCCGGCTCAACTCCATCGTGCTCGACCGCGAACATCTTACCGGTGCGGCAGAAGCCGGTCTGGATCTCATCGGCGACAAACAGAATGCCCTGTTGCTCACAGATAGATTTTAGAGCCGTAAGAAAGCCTGGAGGGGCAGGAATAAAGCCGCCCTCGCCCTGAAGCGGCTCAATTACAATCGCCGCTACCTGATCGGGAGCCACCTCACCGACAAACATGTGTTGTAGTTCATTGAAGCAGAACTCCATAGCCTCCTGGGGATTGAGCCGCATCCGGTAGGGATAGGGGAAAGGCGCGCGATAAACCTCAGGTGCGTAAGGGCCGAAACGATATTTATAGGGTTTCACCTTTGCCGTCATACTCATCGTCATCAGGGTGCGGCCATGGTAAGCATTATCAAAGACAATCACAGCGGGGCGGCCCGTCGCATAGCGGGCAATTTTTACCGCATTCTCCACCGCCTCCGCGCCGCTATTCAGGAACAGAGCCTTTTTAGGAAATGCGCCAGGAGTAATCTTTGCGAGGCGCTCAGCCAGAGCAACATAGGGTTCATACATCATCACACTAAAGCAGGTATGGGTGAAGTGAGCTGCTTGTTCCGCGATTGCCTGTACAACTTCAGGTTGAGAGTGGCCGACATTCATCGCGCCGATCCCGCCAGCGAAATCCAGGAAGCGGTTTCCATCCACATCCTCAATGACCGCGCCCTCAGCCTTATGAGCAAAAACACTCATTGTAGAGCTCACACCTCTCGCGACCGCCTGTTGACGGCGGGCCAGTAGCTCCTGCGACTTCAATCCAGGGATCGACAGATCAGAATTATTCAGCATAGCAAAGCCTCCCGCGAAAAGAAAAAGAGAGAGAGCAACAAAGACAATGCTCTTGCCAATTACCGGCAAGAGCATTGTCTCATAGATTAGAGAGTTATGCCAACCTGGCATCTCCACTTTCGCCAGCTTTATACTCAGAGGTCTCGCGTATCGGTTCAGGAGTATCCAGAGGCGTCTGAATTTGTTCAATCTCACCCAGCATCGTCAGGAAGCAGATCAGACCGATAATCAAAATCACCCCAGTGATCAAAAAGTTTGTCGCGAAGCCGATGCGGTCAGCGATAATCCCAGCCGCGATTGGTCCGATAATCCCGGCCAGATTGCCCAGGAAATTCATCAGGCCTCCGACCGTCCCGACAGTTCCCTTGGGAGCGATCAGGGAAGGAATACTCCAGGCGATCGGAGCCGCGAACGCCAGACCACCAAGGGAGATTGTCAGCCAGGTCACCGCGACATTCACATCGGTCGTAAAGGCCGCCCCGATCGCGGCCACGCCCAGCAGCATCCCAATCGTAAAGAGCACTTTGCGGACGCGTGTAGGGTTATTGCCCCGGCGGATCAGTGCGTCCACCAGGAAGCCGCCGATAAAGAAATCGGTAATCGCGGCCACCAGCCAGGGAATAATCAAGTAGGTTCCGCTTTTGAGAACCGAGGCATGAAGCTGATTCTGCAAGTAAGGAGGAAGCCAGACCAGGAAAAGATTAAAGGCATAGTTATAGGCCGTAAAGCCCAGGATCAGCGCCCAGACCTTTTTCTGCCTCAAAAGGAAACCGATGCCAGCCCCGGTATTAGTTGGTGTCGCGCCCTCCTGTTGAGCGCCGCCCTCGCGGATATACTCACGTTCGGCATCCGAAATCACGCGTGACTCGCTGGGATCACGGTAGAAAAGCCAGTACGCCCCGGCATAGAGCAGGCTCAATATGCCAGTAGTCCAGAAACCCGCGCGCCAACCATAGGCAGAAACAATCAAAGCCACCACTGGTAACCCGATCGCGCTGGCAAGCTTGGCAGCCGAATCGAAGGCTGAAGTTGCCACGCCACGCTCTTTAACCGGGAACCAGTAGCCAGTCGCCTTTGAAGCGCCGGGGAACGTTGGTGACTCACCGACCCCGAGCAGAATCCTAGAGACAATAATCAGACCAAAGCCACTGACCAGCGCCGTCATAAAGCAGGCGAGCGACCAGATAATCGTCCCAACGCGCATCAGCCATTTTACCCCGATGCGATCCAACCAGGCCCCCACAGGAATCTGAAGCAAGCAGTAGGACCACAGGTAGGAAGATAAAATCACACCATACTCGCTACTGCTTAAATGGAACTCCTTCATCAGATCAGACGAGGCGACTGAGAGGTTCACCCGGTCAAAGTAGTTGATAATGATACCGAAACCAAGGAGCAAAGCAATGCCCCAACGAGCTCTACCAATGCTTCTGCGCATACTTCCCTGCCTTCGTTAGCTAGCAAAAATGATACAGAAAAGACAGATGTACTGATTAAGACAAGCTACAAAAACGATGGAGAGCAATGGACAACCCATGTTTTTCATTGCTTGCTTCTAACACGAAAGCAGAGGTAGAAGATAAGACAAAAAAAGAGGGGGAGATTCACAATCAAGAATCTCCCCCTCTTTTTTAATGGAAAAGGGAACTTCCAAGATCAAGCAGCGCCATGTAAGGACTGTAAGGGTCCCCCCCGTTCCAAAATGCGAGAGGCAGCTTGAAGGAGACGAGCCTCACTACGAATGCCGAAGCCCGGAAGCTTGCGGATCTGCTGCTGATGTGCAGCGTTCCAAAGCTTTTCAACGCTATCAACGCCCAGTTCTTCATAGAGCCGGATAGCTGTTCGGGGTCCAATATGTTCAACTGCCATCAGAGCGCGGACAGAAGGAGAAAGAGCTGGTAAGCACAGATCGTGGTAGAACGTGAGACTGCCAGTCTGGACAAGTTCAACGATGTGAGATTGAAGGCGGCGGCCCAGACCGGGGATTGGCAGCTTCTCGCTATTGTGTACCAGCGTTGCCACCGACATCTGTAAATCTAGAATACCGCGAGCCGCATTGCGATAAGCCTGGACGCGATAGGGATTACTATTTTGAAACTCCAACAGATTAGCCAGACTGGAAAGAACCTCGGCGATCTGACGATTCGTAATAGTCGGCTGGGCAGGTTCTGAGGGCTCCAGGCCGGGCAGCATAGGCTGAACAGGCTGGCGCTGGCTAGTATAGAGTGATGTAGGGATCAGATGAATTTTTTGAGTGAGCTGGATCATACTCATAATTTTAGTACCTCAGCCGTTCTATAATCTCCATCATAAGCGTATGATACGTATTGCTACAGTCGCTTAGCCAGGGGGACGATCTACGGGGAAGAATGCCAAATACATTTGAATTTATGTTCTAATTATATCACGAGAAGAACAATATGTCAAACATTCTGCATTTCCTGGAACGGCTTCTGAGGCAGTTCTAAGGTCGAACATTGCTTTATTTTTCCATAAAAAATCTGTTCTAAAAAAATGCCATCTACTTAGAATATACTAAAAAGAGAATAGACATATAAGGTTTTTCACCTGGTTAGTGGCATAGCAGAAAAGCGCAATAGATGATGGACAATCCAGAACTGGTAGACTATACTTATCTCCGAAAACGAGGCTCTACTATCTTATTCTTATTGCGAGTTCTCAAACTAGTAGTTTTCTGAAGAAGGAAGCGCATGGCAGAGAGTTGTGATGTACTCATTGTTGGTGGAGGACCGGCGGGACTAGCGGCGGCGGAGGCGGCAGCGAAGCAGGGGGTTCAGACGATTGTTCTTGAGCGCCAGAAAGAGATTGGGTATCCAATTCACACCAGTGGTGGAAGTTGGGTTAGTGATATGCAGGAGTTAAGGGTACCGGAACATCTATATCATCCAATAAACAGTGTATTTTTTCTCACATCACAGAGGGAAGTAGTATTTCGTTACGAGACCGCCGTCGCTTGTGTTGTAGATATTCGAGGGTTGTACCAGCACCTGGCGACCCGCGCGATCTCTGCTGGATCGATCGTGCGTGTAAACCACACCGTAGATCAAGTATTGCAGGAGCAGGGGCGAGTGCTGGGAGTAACCTACAAAAATCACGTGAACGAGCGAAAGAGTTTGAGGGCTGAAGTGACCATTGACGCCAGTGGCGTCTCGCGACATATTGGAGTGCGCAGCGAAATGGGAAGCGCCTTTCATCGGTATGGATTTGGAGCAGAGTACGACATGTACGCGCCCAATTATCCACAGGATGAAGTTTATCTGATCATGGGAAGCAAATATGCGCCCAGCGGCTATGCCTGGGCCTTTCCGCGAGGAAATGGCCGAGTGCGACTGGGTGTAGGAGTGATTCGTCCCGATAGTGCGGAGGACGCGAGAGACTATCTAGATAGCATCGTGAGGGATATTCCCCAATTAAGCGAGAAGTTCAAAGGAGCCAGCCCATTAGAATATCACACTGGCTTGTTCCCATCGGAGGGTCCAGTCGAGCAGTTCTCGCGCGACGGCTTGTTGCTGGCGGGAGACTCTGGCGGGCATGGCTCGGCCCTAGTGGGGGAGGGTATCCGCTTCGCCATCTATTCTGGTCTGATGGCAGGAGAGATTGCCGGCAAAGCTGTGAAATCTCAGGACACCTCAGTTGCATATCTTGGGCGCTTTGATCGACAATGGAGAGCACGATTTGGGCGAGAGATGGAGATCTCCTATCTTGTTAACAAGCAGATAGCCCGATACAGTGACACCCAGTGGGATAGTGGGTTAGACATGCTGAAGCGGATAACCCCGGCTCAGGCCGCCCAACTGCTCAAAGCTGAATACACCCCTGGCCTGATCACCGGCATTTTAGCGCGGAACCCACGTCTATTAGTTAAAGGTGGCAAACGTTTACTCGATATGATGCTAGAGCAAGTTAATAAACCTGTTCCAGTCTGACATCTTTTTCCATTTCGCTCGTATTCTCTTATAGTCATTCATCTCTAAAAAAGGAATAAAGCAAAGGTGAGGACTGTTGTTAAAAGTAGAAAATAAACACGGTTCTCAAAAGGAGCAAGATTGATGGAGACCTCAACGGGAGAAAAAGTTAAAGTATACGCTACCACTTGGTGTCCAGATTGCCGGATGGCGAAGCGCTGGTTTGACACTCATGGCATCGCCTACGATTATATCAACATTGAAGAGCATGAAGACGCTATCGAGTATGTAAAGCAAGTGAACGGTGGAATGCAGAGCGTCCCGACCATCGTTTTTCCTGATGGTTCGGTCCTGGTAGAGCCGAGTGCTCGCCAGCTTGCTCAGAAATTCTCGCTATAACAAGCCAGTCGTAATTCAGATGTTTCTGCCCCCGATTTCAGGGGGCATTCTTTTTTATGTGATTTGGGATGGTTGAGAAGGGAGTACAACTATGCATCCTGGTTTAAGCAATGGACCGATTTATCTAGATTATAATGCCACCACGCCCATAGATCCTCGGGTAGTTGAAGCGATGCAGCCATATTTTATCGAGGGATTTGGAAATCCCTCCAGTACGCATTGGTATGGTCAGGCTGCGCATCAGGGAGTAGATCTCGCCAGCAGGCAGGTAGCAGATTTGCTAGGTTGCCAGCCTGAAGAAATCATCTTTACAGGTGGGGGCTCAGAGGGAGATAACCTGGCGATCAGAGGGGCTGCATTAGCAAACCAGGAGCGAGGAAAACGGATCATCACACAGGTCACCGAGCATCCAGCCGTCTTGAACACTTGTCGGGCCCTGGAGCAGCTCTATGGTTTTGAGATCGTCGTTCTGCCAGTAGATCGAAAAGGGCAGGTGCGGCTGGAAGATCTTCAGCAAGCTTTGCAGAAGCCGACCGTCCTGGTTAGTATCATGCACGCCAACAACGAAACCGGAACATTACAGCCAGTTCTTGAGATCACAGAGATGGTGCATCAGTATGGAGCCTTGATGCATAGCGATGCCGCGCAATCGGTAGGAAAGCTGTCAGTAAGGGTGGAGGAGCTGGGAGTAGATTTCCTTTCCTTTGCAGGGCATAAACTCTATGCCCCCAAAGGGATCGGAGCACTTTATACGCGAGCAGGACTGAAGCTGGAGCCTTTAATCTACGGTGGTGGACAGGGGCGGGGACTACGAGCTGGAACTGAGAATGTTCCTTACATTATAGGTTTAGGAGTCGCCTGTACTCTAGCCGCGCAGGAATTGCCCGAGATCTCAGAGCGTATGCAACAATTACGCAATTTATTGCATCGTTTCTTATTGGAACGTGCAGGTATCTCGCGAGTACACTTGCATGGGCATGTCAGTGAGCGTCTACCAAACACCCTCAACGTTGGAATCGACAGACTGATTGGAGAAAAGATTTTAGCGGCCACTCCCGGAATCGCCAGTTCCACAGGCTCAGCCTGCCATGAGGGGGGACTTGAGCCCTCAGAAGTACTATTGGCAATGGGATTCGAGCGGGAAGAGGCCTTTAGTTCCTTACGGTTGACCCTGGGGCGTTGGAGCAATGAAGAGCAAATACAGCGGGCTGCTGATCTGTTAGCAGAAACTATAGCAACTTTCACATAGAGACGGTACAATAGCATCAAGGAAAGCTGATCGTAGAAGAGGCATAGCAGAGTAATACACAAGGAGCATTAAATGACCATAGATAAAACTCCCAGGCATTTTCCAACACCAGCCGCAGTGGAACATCCCGAACTGCTAGAGTATCGCCAAGAATTCCCAATCTTGCAGCGTAAAACCTATTTAAATAGTTGTTCATTGGGGGCGCTCTCACAGCGTGGTATGAAAAACATCGCGCAATTTATGGAGACCTGGAATGAGTGGGGGGCGCACGCCTGGTACGATATCTGGTTGGGTGAGATTGAAAAGGCTCGTGAACAATTCGCCCGATTGATAGGAGCCCAGGTCCATGAGGTCGCTATTGCTCCAAACGTCTCCACCGCCCTCACCTCGATCGCCAGTAGTCTTGATTATACGACTCGCAATACCGTCGTAATGTCAGATATGGATTTTCCCACCTTGACACATCAGTGGTTGGTCAAAGAGCGTCTAGGGATTGAGAGCCGTTTCGTAAAAAGTCCAGATCGTATTTATGTTCCCTCAGAACTTTTTGAAGCTCAGGTTGATGATAAGACCGCCCTGATCGCGACCTCGCGCGTCTGTTATACCAGTGGATATATTCAGAACATCCGGGTGCTCGCGGATCTTGCACACAAGAACGGATCTTATATTTTAGTTGATGATTATCAGGGGACCGGGCAGCTCCCGATTGATGTAGTCGCGCAGGACATAGATTTTTTAGTGACAGGGACTCTGAAATGGTTAATGGGTGGGCCTGGCCTGGCTTTTGTTTATATACGAGAAGGCTTGATCCCATTATTGCAGCCGACAGTTGCGGGTTGGTTTGGTCATGCCGACCAGTTTCAATTTGCCACCACCTCATTTGATTTTCGTCCTGATGCCGCGCGAATAGAGATGGGAACGCCATCTGTGCCCTCGGTTTACGCAGCCAATGCTGGTCTGGAGATGATATTAGAGATTGGATCGGAGAAGATTTGTGAGCGTACCCGGTATCTTACCAACGATCTGACCGCGCGTCTGAAAGAGCGAGGGTGGCAACTAAAATCTCCTCAGGAGCCAGAGAAGCGAACATCCATTATTATGTTAGAGGTTTCAGATCCGAAGCTTGCTGTAGAAAAGTTGTTACAAAGGAACATAGTCACTGACTCGCGCCCCGGATTACTGCGGATCTCGCCTTACTTCTACAACACCATCGAAGAAAACGCTCAGATAGTTGAGGCGCTAGCCGAGATCCTCTGATTGAGAAAGATAGAGGCCCTTACCGACGAGCCGGTGAGGGTCTTCTTTGCTCTTTATCCTAATCGTATTGCATTGAAACCGATGTACTAGTATGATAGATACTGCTTTTGTTCCTATGGAAGGTGGGTAGTTAGGAGAAGGGGAAAAGAACCCGAAAGTTGCACAATGTATCAATTATTGCAGAGTAATCGTGACGTAAGAGTTGATCTTTAAGTAGAAGACCGCACTTTTAGTGATTCTCGATCTCATTTTTTTGTATGATCGTGACGCCATTGCGTTAAAGTGATTGCGAAGATAGTCATCTTATCTGGAGGAAGGTTATGCTCTGTCCCAAGTGCAATGTAGGCGTACTCGGAGATGATTTTTACTGCCGGCGTTGTGGTGCAGATCTCTCGGAGCCATCAAAAAGTCTGGTTACCACTCAATCGCACCTGCCGGCATTGAACACGCCTCAGTTGCCTCGGCTAGCTGCTGGCGTTGGGGCGCTAGCAGTTGGTTTTGGACTGGAGATGTTGCGTCGGGGATTAATCGCGAAATTATCGCAGCCGGGGAGTGAGATTGTCCCGGCAGTTCCTGGGGTTGAGGATTTACGAAACATCTTCATGCCGCAGGAGAACAAACCTGCCAGGAAACTGCCAAAGGGGTATGAGGTTCAAGAAACAGTTGTGTATATGCGCAGAGTGATGCGTCGAGATTAAAGTCATTCTGTTTGTTGCACAGAGTGTTTTATGATGTGGGGCGTGTTAGAGTCTGATAATGGTATAACTATATCAAGGCTCTTGCGTCCCCTTTTTTTATTTACTTTTTGGGTGAGGAGCGCATGTTCTGGTCCTTACGCGATCAACAATATGGTAGTCGATGGTCTCAGCGAGCATCGTTGTTAGTGGTATGTGTATGGTTGGTAAGTCTCATATCCGGCTGTGCGGCTGGTCTGTTTTCCGATAGTGGGAGTTGGGGGACCAGCACGCTTCGTCAATCATTGCGTACTTTAGCGGTTGACCCAAAGGATGGCCAGCGTCTTTACGCGGGTTCAGTCGACGGACAGATTTTTATAAGCAAGGATAATGGAGAAACCTGGAGCGATGCCAGTAAGGGATTGGTAAATGTGGGGAGTATTAATCGTTTAACTTTTGATGTCGCGGGTAGAGTGCTCCTGGCTGGAACCGATCGGGGTTTGTACTGGAGCAGTAATCAGGCAGGAGACTGGCAAAAGGTACTATCGCTTGCATTACCAGTAGATCGTTATACCGCGATCACCTTTGATTACAATGATCAGCAAACGTTTTACATTGGTACCGCTCGAAAGGGAGTATATAGCACGCACGACGGAGGCAAGAGTTGGCAGCCGGTTAGAAGCGATACTTCGTCAAAAGAGATTAACGACCTTGTCTACGACTCGAATGGAAAGCAGCTTTGGATAACCACACCGACTGGAGTCTATCGTTCCTCGCGGGGTAGCGAGGCATGGGAGCCCATAAGAGCAGGCCTGCCAGAGAATCTCATCATCTATACAACCATCCCAGCATCAGTATTTGGTGGTGAGCGCAATCGCGTTTTTCTGGGCAGCAATCGTGGTTTTTTCTTTTCCACCAATGGTGGAGGGAATTGGAACCAGGGAAAAGAGGCATTGGTTGGAACCAGTATTCGTCAGATACTTATAGATGTGCGGACGCCTACCACACTTTATATTGCCACTGATACGGGAGCATTTCGTAGTGATGATAGTGGATTAAATTGGCGAGGGATCGCGCCGGGCCTACCTCGTAGTCAACGGGTGTACGCACTGGCGATCAGTTCTGGGGACGCAAGTCGACTTTTCGCGGCCTCTAATACATTGTATCGTTATCCAGGTGGAGATGGAAGCTTTGCATTCAGCCGTGTAATCTACTGGATAGTAATCATAAGTCTGTTTGTCGTATTATTAAGATTCGCAACCAGGAGAAGAAACCAGAGTTGAGGGGTGGTAGAAGTAAAGGACGAGGTATATAATAGGCGAGGATTGATGTAACAACGCAAATGTTATCCCTCAGAAAGTGAGTTTTACTGTGCGTGATCGCTTTTGGCAATCCTTCTACTCACAGCGTGTAATAGTCTCGATTATTTGCCTTTGTTGTTTGATATTTTGTTCAAGCTGTGGAGCCAATACCACACCTATTTCAAACGCCGCTGAGGGAAGTCTCTCGTCCACCCCCTCTCAGATGCCACAACAGGTGCTAACCTTTCCCAACGTAGGGACGCAGGACATAGATGTATTAGACCCGGCGCAAGAGCCAGACGCCAACTCTGTACTAGCAATGCAGATGATCTATAGTGGATTAGTCAGGACAGATAAGAACCTCAACATCATACCGGATCAAGCGTCCTGGGAGATCTCACACGATAAAAATGTGTACACATTTCATTTGCGCTCCAACATCACATTCTCGGATGGGACGCCTGTCAATGCACAGACGTATATATATTCCTGGACGCGGGCACTGAAACCAGCCTTGAAATCGCCATCCGCCGCCTTTTTTACATCTTCGATTGTAGGGGCCTCCGCCGTTATAAATGGAAAAAGCCAGACCCTGAGTGGTGTAAAAGCCTTAGATCCTTTAACATTACAGATTACATTGAGCCACCCGGCCTCCTATTTCATCCAGATGCTCGCAAACCCATTCTTTTATCCCGTAAATAGTAAAATCATCGAGAAGTATGGGCAGACCAAGTGGATTTCTCATGTGGAGGGGATGGGAGTAGGGACCGGCCCATTCGTCATAAAAGAGTGGCAGCACAACATCAAAATGGTATTTGAGCCCAACCCTCGTTACTATGGGGTCCGGACTCAACTGGATCGGGTGAACATGGTATTTGCCAATGATCCGGCCACCGCCTTCAAATATTATCGAGCAGGCCAGTACAACTTTATCTGGAACATGACTCCAGAAGATCAAGTATCTGTAAAAAATGTCACTGGTTTTGTTTCCGCATCGCTTTTCCAGACCGAAGGACTGTTTTTCAACATCAAAGTCGCCCCATTTGATAATCCAAAAGTGAGACAGGCCTTTGCCTATGCGACTGATCGGCAGTCGCTTGTGCATTCTGTATTTAAGGATGCTGTACCCCCGGCGGATACCCTGATTCCCAATGGAATACCAGGTCATCAGACAGGGTATCAGGGACAGGTCTTTGATAAAGTAAAAGCGAAAACATTATTGCAGAGCGTGTATCCGGATCTTGCCCAGATGCCGCCAATCACCTTTTCTTTCTCTAGCTCAATCATGTCCGCAAACGAAGCGGGTACCTTGCAGAACATGTGGCAGCAGAACCTGGGGATCAAACTGAACACGCGATCGGTAGAGCAGAACGCTTATACTGATGAGACCAATATGCGAGTTGTGCAGTTTGGGGCCTTTCAGTGGAACGCTGATTTCGCCGACCCTTATGATTTTTTAGGAGTGAACCTGTTGTCTGGAATATCTGGCAATATTGGAAACTGGAGCAACACAGATTTTGATCAGACAGTGCAGCAGGCAGAGCAGAGTGAAGGAGCTCAAAGATTAGCCCTTTACAACCGAGCAGAGCAGATCGCCCTGGACGATTCGGCCTGTATCCCATTGCATTATGGTACGGTCGCGGCAGTCATTCCCCCGAAAGTGCATGGAGTCAGTATTAACGGGGCTGGATTATACTTTGGAGACTGGTCTGAAGTTTCTATCTCATGATAGAAACTCATGATAGTAATCGGGACTGAAAAACTAGCCATTTATAAAGCGCCGGCCTTTCCTATCGTGTCACCCATTGGAGGATAAAGCGAACATTATCCGCGTGAGTCTGTCGATAGTAATCCATATCGATCGGTTCCTTTATCGGTGGGATTGCCTTTTCGAGAGAGTAGTCAATGAGTTCGGGGCTGGGCCTGGTTTGATCTTTCTCTCGTAGGGAATGTGTCCTTATATAGTTTTTACAGAGTCGTTCGATTTCACGCAGGTACGTATAATTATGTTAAAGGAGAGCCGGGTCGCTCCTTTGCCCGTGAGATGGATAAACTTTTTGAGGGTGTAAAGATAGTAGATGTTCAAGGGTTGCGAACATCTGAGGGACAGCGGCAGCGTCTAGTAAGCTAGGTAGGGGCATTTCCACCGTATCGAAGGCTAGAAGTAACTGAAGATCGGGCAGCCAGGCAACAATGTGGTCTGGCTGGTGGCCGGGAGCTGGGATCAGATGAACCGTAAGATCTCCTCCCTCGATCGTCAGGGCCTGTTTAAACGTCAGCGTTGGGGGGATAAGGTGAACGGACTGAAAGATGGGATAAGTTTGTTGTAGTTTTTTCAGAGTAGCCTCCGCCTTATGCGAAAGTAGTCTGGACCGACAAAGTTCATGGCCGATGATAGGAGCGTTGTGAACCTCACTGAAATAGGAATTGCCCCAGCAGTGATCCCAATCCGCGTGGCTATTGATAACAAGAAGCTTGCGTCCCTGGATCAGCGGTTCCACCATCTCATAGATAGTGGCCGCATCTTCCGGACAGAGCTGCGTATCGCAGATAAGGATATACTCCTTTGTCTGAATCGCGTAGGAATCTATCTGCAAAGGAGGTGACTGACCGTCATTCATAGAGAAAAAACGACGAAAAATTGTAATTCGAGAATCGGCAGGACTCTGTATCTGTTGAATAGTTGGAGGGGGCATACTGCACAACCTTTCGTCATATCAGTGGTGTTGTAGTAACGAGATCACCTGATAAAGCGCGTAAAGCGAGACGCAGAGGAGGGCAATCGCACCATAACATGTAATGGACCAGGCGCGTTTATTGTTAAGAGCCTGCCAGAGCTGCTCCTCTATATTCGTTGGTTCAAACTGAATATCTGGCTGTAATTCACGAATTTTAGGAATCATCTCACGAAAGTCGCGAACGTTACTTAGCCCATCGGTCAAAACATCGCGGCTTCCGTCTGTGAGCACTGCGCTTAACACCAGCTTCGAGCGGATGTGTTCGCCAGGAGTCAAAGAGAGTTTCTGGATTTCATCCAAAAAGTATTGTTTAGCCTTTCCCTCTTCCTGAGAAGTAATGACTAAAGCATCCTCAAAAAGCTGTAGTTCCTTGCCCAGGCCAAAGCGGACAACACTAATAGGTTCCTGTTGGTTGGATTGATCATCGCTCATCGTATAGTGTTCTTTCCTCGACTATTCTTCGTTTCCTTTTTGATTGTACCTTACTCACTTGAAAGCGTCGAGGATCAAGCTAGGAGAAAAGAAAGTCATAACTTGACAGAAGAGGAACGTAATCTTAGAATTTTAGTAAATCGGTAAACATATCAAAACAATCAAGGATGTTTGTATGGTGCATGTTGGTCTACTAGAAGATAATGCGCGTATTGCCAAACTTTGTGCAGCGATGCTTCATTATGGGGGCCATCAGGTAACGGTGTACAATCATCCTGAGGCTTGTTTGAAAGCATTATTGCCCGAAGCAAGTAATCCGGAAGAGTTGATCAGCGATTGGAAGGTTTGTGGAAAGCTGCATCTGCCAATAGACGTTCTGATTCTAGATTTTTACCTTCCCGAAATGAACGGTTTGGAAGTGATCCAGCATCTACAGGAATCGCCAAAGACGCGTGAACTGCCATTAATTTTATGTTCAGCCGCTTCGGACTACGAAGTACATCAGGCATTAACAATGGCTCCCCATATAACATTGTTAGAGAAGCCATTTCAGATCCAAGCTTTGTTCAACGAAGTTGTGAGAGCTTCAGAGATTAGTAAAACGCTTGATAACCCTTTATCGGGTTCAACCTCCTAGAGTCGGGTAAACATATAGCGAGTTGCATTTAGTGAGAGCCTTTCATGGCTCTCTATTTTTTTATATTTTTAGAGAATCGTCTCAACGTAGGGGTGCTGGGCTGAACTGCCTTTGAAAAAAAGCAAAGGTCCTTTTTTCACTCCTGGTTGTCGCATTTCATATTACAATCCGTCTACTAAAAAAAGTAGTGGAAACTTGCTTAAAAAAGGCTCTTATGAAATAATAAAAAAAGGGCTGTCGATCTCCTACTTTATTTTAACAAAAGGAAGTATTTGAACCTGGAAAAGTACGTTTTCTGGTAGAGGGTTGTTGAGAAAGGTAGCTACATGATTAAACAGAGGCCATTTCGTTTTGGAGTTTTAGCATCCCCAGCGGAGTCAAGATCCCAGTGGACAAATGCTGCGCGACACATCGAGAAACTTGGATATTCAACCCTTTTGGCGCTGGATCACATCACCTATGGTCTCTCGCCCGTCGTAAGCTTAATGGCGGCAGCGGATGCCACGACAAAGCTACGTGTTGGGAGCCAGGTATTTTGTAATGATTACAGGCATCCCGTTATTCTAGCCAAAGATATCGCAATGCTGGATTTGCTGACAGAAGGGCGACTAGAGGTGGGACTTGGCGCCGGTTGGCAGCAATCCGAATATGAGCAAATTGGCTTGCAATATGATCGACCAGGTGTACGTATAGAGCGTTTTGAAGAGTCCTTAAAGATCCTGAAGGGATTATGGTCTGAAGGGCCAGTCACATTTGAGGGAAAGCATTACAAAATTACAGATTTAGAAGGAACGCCCAAACCGGTACAGAAGCCTGCTATTCCACTTTATATAGGTGGTGGGGGGAAGCGTGTGCTGTCAATCGCAGCGCGTGAAGCAGATATTGTAGGGATCGTCCCCATTGCCAGGGCTAGCATGGTCTGGCATGACCAGAGTGACGCGACAGAAGAAGTGGCGCAGCGCAAAGTTTCCTGGGTACAGGAAGTAGCTGGCGAGCGTTTTCCTCAGATAGAACTTCAATCGACCGTATTTGCTATCGTCGTTACAGATCATCGGATGGCTGTAGCAGAGCAGATGGGTAGTCAATTTGGTCTCAGCGCTCACGAGATGCTTAGCACCATGAATTTTCTTATTGGCACCGTAGATCAGATGTGTGAAGATTTGATACGGCGTCGGGAGATGCTAGGTATTTCTTATATCTCAATTCAAGGGTCTCACGTTAATGACTTTGCGCCTGTAGTTGAGCGTTTAGCAGGTTCGTAGGATGAAGTAGCGGGATCGTCAATAGATGAGATATTTCCCGCTAATAAGGATTCAGGGCTCAGGAGTTGTTAACAATGACGAATAGTTACAAGCCGGACGAGATACCGAATTTTTCAGGCCAGCAAAGACAGGAGAAGCGATCTCTTTTTGAAGGCTGGTATCGTTTAACCGCGCCTCCTCGGGAGGGGCCAAAATCAACTTCAAAGGAACGGGATGTAGCCAGAAGGGGTAGGCTTGCCAGTATTATTCTTTTACTTTTAACTTTCTTTAGTCTGCTAGTTGCGCCCCTCGTTTTTTCTATGGGCAACCCTTTTAGCACTATTACTCACATCATCTCGATTGTATCGAATATTACAGCTCTATTCTTAAATCGGCGAGGCAAAGTAGCAGGAGCTGGCATCGTGGTTGTAATCTCAATTACCCTTAGTTTAACCTCTACAATGGTGGCACCAGGAGCGAAGATTAACGCTACCAATCTTTTTACATTAGATCTCCTGGTTCTCCCGGAATTAATAACGGTATCCTTGCTTCCAGTCTATTACGTTTTTGTCGACGCAATCTTTAACAGTATTTTTGTGGTGATATGTCTTTTCTTCTTGCCTTATAGCGCTGATCTTCAGCAATTGTTGCGTGGTTCTAGTCAGCGTATTATTTTTCCATTGCCCATTATTCTTTTCATATTGGTCGCGATTGTCGCGTTCTTATGGGTACGAAGCGCAACCGAGGCTTTGCAGAGGGCGGATCAGGCGGAAGAGATCATCAGATTAGAGCAGAGAGAGCGAGAGAGACAGCAGCAAGAGATTACGCAGAAGCGAGAATTAGATCATGGAGTTCAGCAGATCCTTCATACGCATATACAAATAGCGAATGGTCATTTTGACGCCAGAGCCCCGCTTAATCAAGATAATGTTTTGTGGCAGGTTGCATTCTCGCTGAACAACTTATTGGCTCGCATGCAGGGATATGGACAATTAGACATAGAGATGAAACGAGCGAAAATGCAAGCCACCGAACTCGTAGATCAGGTACAGACTGCCAAGTATCGTCAGACGTTTATGCACATGCAGAGGCGAGACACTTTTCTAGACGAATTAGCAAAGGAACTTAATCATACCTGCGTGATTGTACCCAGACAATCTCCTATAAATAAATCAGATGGGCGATCGCCTTCAACAGATCCTTCTAATAGATAAACGCTCCACAAGATATCCAGGGAAAATCATGCACCCCCATAAAAGTGGGAAGTCGCTTGTGATCGGCTTTCCGCATGAGAGTTGGTCGCGGAAAGTTGCTGTTGTAGTATAAAGCTTAAGGTATAAAAAAAGAGAAGAACGATACATTTAAGATCGTCTCCTCTTTTTATTGGGCTCGAAATGTGTTTACTCCTGCTCATCATCGGATGATTGTGAGCCATTCTCACGTTGTTGTCTAAGCAGTTCCTCCACACCACGGATCAAAGACTCAGCGCTTGGAAGAGGGCCGCTATTCATCTTTTGCTCGGAACGAGAGAACAGATCAATCTCATCGTCATCATCGTCATCATCGCTCTCTTCAATCCCATTCTCCAATTGCTCCTCAAGTTTACGTACATACGCGCTAGCTTCGGGATCGCGAGCCACCAGAGCCGTAATCTGCTCCTCGAAGCGGCTAGCATCGCTCTGGATCTCATGCAAGTCCACCTCTAGAGAAAGGAGAGTATTAATATAAGTGAGAAGAGCCGCAGTCACCTTAATATTTGGAGTTGCCGCCAGATAGTGGGGCGCGGAGGCCCAGAGGCTAGCGACTGGAATGTGGGCCTGGTCACAGGCGTCCTGGAGGATACCAACCATACCAGTTGGGCCTTCATAGCGAGAGTGATGGACATCCATCTCAAGTAAGCGATCTTTAAACTCATCATTGGGAGAGGAGCCGCTCACAGGAACATTCATTGAATGGGGAACATCGGCCAAAAGCGCGCCAAGCAGGATCACCTCTGAAACGGCATACTGCGTACAGACTTCCATAAAATGGCTTGTGAAGGCTCGCCATTTTAGTTGAGGTTCGACCCCGATATAGAGAATGATATCGCGTTCCATCTCGGGCATCTCGTAATAATAAAAATGGTTTGAGGGCCAGACAATCGACCGCTGAACGCCATCCACAAGCTTGATAGTAGGTCGTGTCTCTGTAAAGACAAAAAACTCCTCTGGATCAATCTCCGCAAGTTTGGTGGGCTTCCATCTGTCGATCAGGAATTTTATCGCAGTGGTTGCTGCATCGGCAGCATCATTCCAACCGGCAAACGCGGCAATCACAACAGGTTTTCGTAGTTGTGGCTGCTCGTGGTATGTAACTGCTGTCATGATTTTTTCAAGTCCGCCTTCCCATCGTAGTAATAGAATAGTAGCCAGTGATCTATAAAGTATGGGACTCTGTATCTGGCGTCTATCCCTGTGGCCCCATCCACGCGTTTCCCATCGGCAAGCAGGCGTTCTTCCTTCAAGGTTATACGATTTTTGGTATTCAAATGAACTTGATAGACGGTTGTATACACGTTATTATTGTATCACATACCATGGCCACAGGAAGCCCCGCGCTCTTCAAGACAGGGCTATTTCCTGCTCTTCTTCTACCACCTGGGGTGGCGAGAAAGAGGGGGAGAGATGAGCGGGGATTGTTCTCACCCGTGAGACCTGCTCCGCAACCCGCCAGGGGTTTGCCAGCCTCACCCCATGAGACTCTGTCCCTGGACCCCATTTCTTCTTAAAATGAAATGGCCCTGCTCTCAAGCCGGGTTTTTGACAGATGGTGAGTATGTATGGGGTGAAACTCTTCCGCGACTTCATACCAGGGGACGTGTCTGCCGATAATTGAGCGGAGCCGCCATCGCCATGTTTTGGGATGGAGCTCGATCGCCATTTTCGTTTGTTGAATGCGTTCTCTCGCAAGTGCTGCCTGCTCTGATGAGAGCCTCTGATAGGCGGAAGCATATAGCTTACTGAGATTATCGAGGGCCGTTGTATGCCAGCCCCAATGCCGACTACAGGTTGTTACAATCAAAGAAAGGTCCAGTTGTTGGCCTGGATCTGAAGGGCTGATTACCGGCTCAAAGTTGAGGAAAAAGGTCAGAAGGTCCAGGATATCTTTTGAGCGAAGTGTACTGACCTGAATTTTTGTGAGAAGCAGATCTGCTGGACTGATTGTCAGGGGATGGAGGCGGAGGCGGGGCTCAATATTCAGAGTCTGACCCATGCTAAAGGAACTAAGGAACACATCCAGGTAGCGATAGCGAGCCTTATCAAAAAAGACGAGGCGATGCTCGCCATGAAGGACATTGAAATGATGGTCGGAGCGATAGCCGATCCGCTCGCAGAAATGTTGGATTTGAAGCCCCTGTTTGCGCGAGGCCATCAGATCGATATCAGAGTAGGATCGGTGCCCTGGAGAATCGGGTGTGTTAGCGTAAGTGCAACGTAAGCCAATAGCGGTCCCGCCCAGTGCTCGGAGAATCAAGCCCTGTTGTTGTGAGGTCATAATGATACGTCTGGCCTCAGCAGTGGGATCATCCAGGGAAAGGCAATGCTCAATTTTTGATTCGGGTGCGTAATACTTCTGCATGTTCAGCCCTGCTTACTCTATTGTTTACATATAGATAAAAAGATTCTTTTAACTTTGTATTTTTGGACGCCCTATATTTCATTGTACTTGTCGGAAAAAGTAGTTTTGGTATTCCAGTCTGACTTTGAATGGAAACTGGATGGTATTGACGGTTGATTTTCGTCCTTCTATACTTGCGGGTATGGAACTCAAGGATATTGTTATACTTTACCAGGATCATCATCTGCTGATTGTGAATAAGCCAGCGGGTGTAGTGATCCATCCAACGTATAAGCATACAGATGGACAGACGCTCTGGGATCATCTGCTGCTTTATCTGCAAGAGCAGGGGGGAGATGATTGGACGCCTCCAGATCTACCAGATGATCCACAATGGGCCGGGGCTCCGGAAGCGATTCGCCAGATGTTGAGAGAGAAGCGGGTAGAGCAGCAGTGGAAAGAGGAAGGTTTGTTGCCTCGGCCCTGCCTGCTTCATCGTTTGGATAAAGATACTTCCGGAGTGGTAGCGCTGGCGCGAACCGAGAAAGCGCGGAGGCATATTAGTAATCAATTTCATCGCCACACTATTGAGAAGCGATACCTGGCAGTGATCGCGCATGGAGCACCGGAATGGGCTCACCCGCGAGCAGATTTTCACATGAGTTTGCCGGATGGAGCAATGCTTTCCGCGCCTGTCGATCTTGAGCCCTATTTAAGAAAACCGGAAAGTCATCTAGTCCTTGATGGAGCCTTACAGAGAGATCCAGATGATCGCCGACGGTGTATTGTGGGACCAGATGGGCAACATGCCGTAACCCGGTGTCGAGTGCTCATCGCCTCAGATCGGTATACCTTATTGGAAGTGTTACCCGTAACCGGGAGAACCCACCAGATTCGTGGGCATCTAGCGGCTCTGGGCTATGCGATCGTTGGAGATCCTGTCTATGGGGTACCAGAGCAAGCAGAGGGATTGAAGCGCCAATTTTTGCATGCCGCCAGCTTACGCTTAACCATGTATCCCGGACAGCAATTCTCTACATTCAAAGCGCCGCTCTCACCAGATTTGTTAGAGTGGTTAGAGCGGCATTTTTCCATAGCATCAGGAGTTTTCAATGCGGAATAGTACGTATCCAGCCGATACCGGTCCATATGCTCAACTGAGTGACGCCGATAAAAAGAAGCGGCTGGATGCCATGGTACGCGTCTGGCAGAGGGAAATGGAGCGGCGTTTTGGCAAGGAGCCGTATCGAGAGTTTATCAGTTCGCTTGGCCTGGATGAGTATCGGTATGCAGTCGTGCTGCGTTTCCCTGAATGGGATCGGAGAGCCGTGATTGGTCAGGTAGTCAGCCTACAAAGATCTCTAGAGGCTGGAGCTCCGGAAGATCCCGCGATCTTTAGTTGGTGGAAGCATGATCCACTGCTTGTACAATTGCCGGATTGGAAAAGGCAGTTACCAGCCGAGAACGTCTTCAATATTCAGGTCCGTTTAACACCTGGAGGATTGGGAGAGGGGAGTCGGTGGGCGGTTGCGATGCCGAAAGAGTTTATCCCGCGTTACCGGCCAGGTTGGCCGCGCCAGAAAGACTGGGTAGAGTGGACCAACACCTTTGATTGGATCTCAGTCGCCGTAGGCTTTATCCGGATAATGTTGGACGCGTTAGAGGCTCAGCGTTCAGAGCAGAAATAGCTATGGACTCATCAGTTATCGTTAGAGAAGGACGAGAATACAGGAAAGTTGGAGAGTGGGAGGAGGTTAAAAGCTGCTTGCATAATTTTGGATTGCAAGGAAGGATTATGAGGCTGACCGAGAGGGTAGCCTAGAGGAAAAGGGACAAAAAGAGCTCTGGATGGTTTGATAACCTGCGTAACCTCACGTAAGAGAGAAATGGAGACGCATGCGATGCCTTGAGCTTCCAGGACACGTTGGATCAACCCCACGGATTGATTGCACATAGGTCAGACGGGAGTAAGAAACGCGACATCGACAGCCTCGGCTTTCATGAATTGAGCGACTTGGGGGGCTGACTCCTTCATCAATTTACGAGGGCCAACGATCGAGCCCATAAAACTATAATGGAAGTCAGCCACCTGCCCGATCTCGCCCCGTTGCTGAGCCTCATGGAGGCGATCAAGAGGCATCACCAGATTGCGATCCTGAAGGATACCCGTTTGATCGAAGGACCAGCTTCGGTGGTGCATCTGAAGCAACTGAGGGGAGATAGAGCCAGGAAAGCGACGAAAGGAACTGTCACCCAAACGGTTGTGTGTATCGAAAGGAGGCTGATCGGGCAGGCTTAGACCGGCAGTTGTAACCAGGGCGACCCGAGATTGAGCGAGAGGTTTTGCCAGAGGAGAGATCATCGTGGATTTGTGATCGCTGGCACGCGGTGCGTAGTGGTGGAAGGGGTAGCTTTTTAGAAAAAGGCGTTCCGTCAGATCGATTTCGTTTAGTTCAGCCATAGCAACGATCCCCCTGTATACCTGGTATACTGTCTGAAAATACGAGTACTTTCAGACAGTATAGCCTATTTTTTTCCATCTTTGTTAACTGGCATATCATTAACTGGAGTGGGGAAGATTGCGGCATCGCCCGCAGTCTTTGGTTTAACAATACCGTCAGGGGTAGGAGTAGGGGCCGCCTTGCCTTTAGGTACATACTTCATATGATCCATCATATCTTGAAGCGGAACAATCTTGTACCCCTGTCCCTGAAGCCATTCAATAATGGTTGGGAGGGTTTCAATGGTCTGGCTCCGATTGCCTCCGCCATCATGCATGAGAATGATGCCGCCATTGGTCGTCTCATTTTCCACCGTATTGATAATAGATTGTGTGCCGGGCGTAGACCAATCGCGAGAGGCGTTATTCCAGATAACTGTTGAGAGGTGCTGACTTTTCGCATTGCTAAGCACAGCTTGATTGAAAGCTCCATAAGGTGGACGAAAAAGTGTGGGCCGAACCTTCGTAATCTTCTCCAGGGCATCAGAGGTTTTTTGTAACTGTTGAGCGATCTCATCCGAAGTAAGAGCTGTCAGATCGGCATGAATCCAGGTATGGTTGCCGACCACATGGCCCTCAGCCATCTCTTCTTTAACCAGATCCGCATTATTGACCACCTGACTGCCAATGCAAAAGAACGTGGCATGAACCTTATAGCGCTGGAGAATACTCAGGATCTGGGGGGTGTAGGTAGGATTTGGGCCGTCATCAAAGGTTAACGCTACCTCTTTTAAGTAGGAGTTGCCATAATAAAGAAGAGGGACTGATGTATGTGGGATTGGTGTAGGCGTAGGGTGAAGCCGTTTAATCTCAATCTCAGAGGTCAGATAGGCATGAGGGGCTGAGATTCGTGTTGAGGCCGCATTCTGACTATCGATCATAATCCAACTAACGGCAGCGACAACCAGGACCAAAATACCGACCATAGTAATGAGTGTATAACGCATGGTTTTGCTGCGTTTTTGCCCTGGTGATCCAACTAATGCCGGAGCTTGAAAGTTTTGCATACCCATGCAGATATATTCCTCTCAGATGAAAAAGTAATAGTAAGCTTAAAGAAGCTCATGGGAAAGAACCTCACTCCTTATAATTTTAGCGAAAGGTCCTAAAATACCATCTATACCTAAAAAACGGTTCTATTCTTAATAATTTACAGAATGTGCCATTTTGCCTTAATAGAAGTGTACCTTGAATAGGTGTACTTCTATTAAGTAATTATAGCATGGTAGCTTTTTATCCTTTACGTTTTTCAGAAAAAAATGTTGGTGAATAGGCCTTTTTGGTGAGAGGGTAGCGACGTTGAGCATAATAAGGACGTTATCCTTTTGTAGAGCGTGTTCATAGGCAGTATAGTGTAGTATGAAGAAGATAGAAAAACAGCAAAAAAGTTTTTATTGTTAAGATAAAGAAAGGAGTGGTTGAGAGTGATGGTAGAGCGGCGCACTATTTTTGCTTTCTTTTTGATACTCTTGCTGCTTGCGGGATGCGGCAAGGCCTTTAGTAAGACTGGTGGAGTAAGTTCATCCTCGCTTACATTGGGGGCGCAAGAACAAGAGGTTCGAGTAGGAAACGCAGATCTACAAAAAGTTCAGCAATTGATGCATAACATGACGGTTCAAGAAAAAATCGGTCAATTGTTGATCGTAGAATATTATGGGAGCGCCTATAGTGGCAGTGATCTCCAAAAAATGATAAAGCAGCAATATATAAGTGGCTTCTTATATCAGCCCAACAATGGGAACTTTGATGCACCGACTAACACCCCGCAAGCGGTCGCGGCCTTCTCTAAAAAAGCGGTAGGGGATGCGAAAACTCCGTTATTGATTGGAACGGATCAAGAGGGAGGAACAGTTAGTCGACTTTCAACTTTCTATGGAGATCTGCCCTCAGCGCAGAGCATGGGAGGTAGTGGGGAGCCGGACATGGCTTATCAGCAGGGGAAGCAGGCTGGGGTCTGGATGAATGATATGGGGATAAATATGGATCTAGCCCCGGTTGCTGATGTCCAGACCGTGAATCCGCCTCCGGCTGGTTTGGCGACCCGTATGTTTGGGCATGACCCCAAGACCGTCGCGACGTATGCGGGGCGTTACCTGGACGGGTTGCAGAAGCAGCATATAGTGAGCGCACTCAAGCATTTTCCAGGGTTGGGGGCAGTCACCTCAGATCCGCATTTCAGTCTGCCGGTCGTAAAAAGGAGCAAAGCGGATCTCGAAAAGATAGATCTTGCGCCATATAAGCAGTTGCTGGTAAAAAACAATCCCTCGATGGTAATGGCGACCGACGTACTGGTTCCGGCGCTTGATCCAAAGCTGCCAGCGGAACTCTCGCCGAGCATTATTCAAAAGGTTCTTAGAGGTGAGATGGGATATCAAGGCGTCGTGATTAGCGATGACCTACATATGGAAGGGATCAGCAAACAGTGGTCATTGGGAGAGGCAACTGTACTGGCGTTGATCGCCGGGGTGGATCTAATTGAAGACCCGATCACGAACGAGCAGGTAGATGGGATCATGCAGACAGTGCAGAAAGCCTTGAAGGGTGGGCGTTTAAGTCAGGGGCGGCTAGATGAAGCAGTGCAACGTGTGTTGTTAATGAAACTGCATTATGGTTTAATCAAATAAGACTTTAGTGGGCTGTTATTGAGAAGGAGGAAATTTCCGGTCAATAACAGCCTTTTCAGGCTCTTTGATAGATTTTAAATGGGGTTCGGACTATACTGATAATTGAGAATATAAAACTATAGCGAAAGACTTGTAAGATCGGAAATATTCATGGTTAGCGATAGTCGTATTCAGGTTTCAGAGCCGGAAGCCTCCCTAAATCAGAGGTGGTCACCCTGGTATCTTAATTGGGAAGTCTATCTGGTACTGATAGTAGCAGCGTTTTTACGTTTTTATCATCTAGATTCCACTGAATTTGATGGAGATCAGGCATTAGTATTTCGCATGGCCCATGATGCCATTGCGCACGGCTTATTTCCCGCGACAAGCAATTATGCCTCAATCAGAATTATGAATCCGGCCCTGGTGATTTATGTATTTATGATCCCAGCGGCCCTGAGTGCCAATCCTCTTTTGGGGGCAGCGTTTGTAAGTCTTTGTACAACGTTCGCAGCCGTACTAACGTACTGGTTTACCTGCCGTTATTTTGGGCGCATTGCCGCAGTAGTTGCGGCATTGTTATACGCGACCGGGCTGCGTTCTGTCGAGTACAGTCGATTTATCTGGCAGCAGAATCTTTTGCCACCGCTGATCATTCTTCTCATGGCCAGCCTTTTCCGTGGGGCAGTCCAGAAGCGGAATCGTTGGTTGGCTCCGGCCCTAGTCCTCTTAATTGGATTAATTGTCCCGCTACATGAAAGTTCCTCTGTTCTGCTCTTGCTGGTGTTAATCGCAATGGCACTGGCCCCGAAGACCTGGAGTTGGCGAGATCTGCTCTGGGCTGTAGGGATTTTGTGTATATTGTATTTCCCTTACCTGCTCTGGGAAGTCTCCGTAAAATTCGTTGATGTACAGGTTTTATTGGATCTATCAAAGCATCCATCCAAAATTGATCATACCGCACTAGATTTGTATAGACGGATGCTAGCCCCATATGAAGCAAATCTGTTGAACCCTGGTGCGACGAAGCCGCCCGATGATCCGCGCTCGGTAGTGTTACCCTTTATTGGTATATTGGATTGGGCCTCCATCATCTTGAATACAACCTTAATTGGTGGGTTAGTCACAGCAATTGGTCTGATTTTCTGGCCTGGAAAGAGTCGTGGGGTGCAAGAGCTCAAGGGTCCTCTAAAAAGGGTGCGAGCTTACTGGCGAGGCATACAGGAACAACCAGTGCGCAGTGGTTTGTTGCTAATCGTCTGTTGGCAAGTCCTGCCGTTGGTTTTACTGACGCGCCACTCGATAATTCTCTACCTGCATTACTTTATCCTGTTTCTGCCGGGACAGTATATCCTCTCGGGCTTTTTCCTCCAGAAGCTGCTTGAGTGGGTGAAGCGCTGGCGACCGGCTGTTGTGATCTCCACGCGTGTAGTGATTTCATTGATTGCGGCATTTCTCGTCGTCGCTCAGTTTGGTGGAACGCTGGGATCGTTAGTGGACTTGAGCCGAGGGTATTTCAATGATCACGCCCTGCTATCGTATCCTTATTGGAGTGACCTGGGGTCTCTTCAGAATGCCTTAAATCAAGCGGACCAGCTTGCGCAGCAGGAGCACCTGAGCCGGGTTTATGTCACGACCGATGATGCGATTCAAGAGGCATACTATTATCTAGCGGAGCAGAACCAGGTTTCAACCACCCTGTTCAATCCCTCCAGGTGTATGGTATTGCCGGGAGCGAACCAGGGGCCGGCGGTTATGCTTGTTGGGCCGTATGATCATCTCGTACAGACCATGCTGCCCACATACACAAATAGTCGATTGATTAAACAGATCGGGCGTCGGGGGGGGCCGCCCTTCAGCCTGTATCTTGTCACCGCTAAAACGCAGGCCGCGCCCTCAGCATTAGGGTTTCCTGGTGCATTTCAGGCATTATCATCGCAAGCTCAGACGTTTACATACAATGGGAAGCCGATGTCAGCCGTAACATGGCAGGTAAATGGTAAGCAGCAACCTCAGGTACGCACCATTTATGATTACCAGTTCAATTATAGCTACAGTGGTGCGTCTCAGAAGCAAGAGCAGAGTATGTGCCAGTTTAACCGAGTTAGTCCGGGCGATCAGCTTATCACAGCTTTTCCGGCTCCCGCGCAATTGCCAAAGGCAGCTACACTTACTGTAGGGTTAATGAATTCTCGGGATTATCCGTATACGTTGAATTATGGACCATTGACAATGGAGACGGGACGTTTGTTAAATGCAGAGAGTGACGGCCTCAAAAGTAGTCAGGGAAAGCCCACCATTACCTTCAGAGTAGGGTAGCTGAAAAAGTAAAGGTTCAAATAAGAGAGGAACTGGATATGCCACGCGCGATCGACTTTCATGTCCACTTGCCCACGACAGAGTTTATGCAAGTTACACTAGGACCTTATGCAAAAGCAGCCGAGCGCTTCTTCAAGACAGAGGTCCGGTTGAAAGACATTGAGCAGATCGCCACCGACTATGCTGCCCTCGACATGATTGGCGTGCTACTGGCCTGGGACGCTGAGACGGCGACTGGCTTGCCACCCTTGAGCAATGACTATATCGCCGCAATCGTGCAAAGATATCCGCAGCAGTTTATCGGCTTCGCCAGTGTGGACCCCCACAAAGGGAAAGTCGCTGTTCGGGAGATCGAGCGGGCGATCAAAGATTTGGGGCTTGCCGGGGCCAAATTTCACCCGGGGGTCCAGGCATTTTACCCGAACGATCCCCAGTTTTACCCTCTCATGGAGAAGATCCAGGAGTTGGGTGTGCCAGCCCTGTTTCATACTGGAACCAATGGACTGGGGGCTGGAACACCGGGTGGCATGGGGATCAAATTAGACCACACGCGCCCGATCTATCTGGACGCGCTGGCGGCAGACTTTCCGGGCTTGACCATCATCGGAGCGCACCCCTCATGGCCGTGGCATGAAGAGATGCTCGCCGCCATGCAGCACAAGACGAATTTATTCAATGACCTCTCGGGGTGGTCGCCCAAGAGAATACCGGAAGTTTTGTTGAGGGAAGCAGCTACACGGATGCAGGATCGGTTCCTATTTGGATCGTATTACCCGTTTATTACTCCTGAGCGGTGGTTGCGGGACTTTGAGCCGCTGGACTACTTCACTCCCGAAGTGAAAGAGAAGCTCATGTGGAGGAACGCCCACAAGCTGCTGAGGCATACAGCCGTAGCAAAAATGAGCTTCTTGTAGGGTGAGTGATGATGAATAAATGATCCTTTGATGTCGTGATCTAACAATCTCGTTGTTTTTAGATTATACTACTCAACAGTACGGTTGATGACACATTCTTTTATGTAAGTGAAAGATACAAGCTGTTTTCTAGCGCGCTTTGGTAACATAATGGATGTTGTTTGAAACGTACGTACTTGATTTCTATACTTTTAATGTATATTCATAAAATAATAGATTTATTTGTATTGAGAGGGGGAGGATTATGTCTTTTACCGAGGATGAGTTACAATCCTTCAACGACATATTAGAACGGAAATTACTGGAGCAGAGGCAAGAATTAGATGCCTCTTTGGAGCAGCGCTGTCAGCACCTGGCTAATCAGATAATAGAATCACAGAAGCAGACGAATGAAGTTTTTATGAGTCTGCTTGGGAAGACGCATACGGCTCTAGATCAGCATTTTCAGACGCAACAGGAGACTTTAGAGAAGGTGCTAACAGATCTGCGTGATTTGAATACCCAACTCCAGCAGATGCGGGAGCAGCAGACGCTTCCGGCTTTTCCTGATACTGTGGATGGGGGTGTTCCCAGCGTTGGGGCGATCGAGTTCCAGACTGACTTGTCGCTGGATGATTTAGTTGAGGCGATTAGTCGTTCGCTGGATGGACGTTTGCGCGAGATGCAGAGTATTTTGTTAGGACCTCTACGGCAGGTTGAGCAACGGATTGGCAAACAATTGGAGGATCTTGAACAAATGATGTCTGATCGCGGTGGGATTGATAGTAGAGAACTACCGCTGCTGCATCGGCAGCAAGCGATTTTTCAGGGTCTAGATCAGTTGCAGCATATTGTGGAGTCTATGCAGGTTGTGATGACCGCTAATCATGCTTTGCTGTCCAACAGGTTGCACCATCATCAGCAGTTGCCGTTGGAT
>CAXTTV010000002.1:0-65496 GCA_964247295.1 uncultured Ktedonobacteraceae bacterium
GATCGGGTCGGGTGTGGACCCGATCTCCCTCATTCGGGTGCTATGGGAAATTCCCAAAAAAGATATAATCTGTTTTCCTACCTTATCGTAGGCGTTGGAGACGTTCGGTGGCCTGTTGTAGAAGATCGTCAGTTTTACAGAAAGAGAAGCGCGTAACTTTAGAGCCAATCTGGCGATGTTCCGAGCTGTAAAAGGTCTCAGTTGGGATGCAAGCCACACCAATCTCGCTAGTTAGGTAGCGTGCGAAATCCAGAGAGTCCCCTTTAAAGACAGCAGAGTGGTCGGCCAGAATAAAGTACGTGCCCTCGGGGGCGGAACAGACCAGGCCAGCCTGTTCCAGGGCCGAGAGCAGGAAGCGGCGTTTCTGATCATACATCTTCTGGAAATCTTGATAGTAGCTATCGGGCAGATTAAGGGCATACGTGATCGCGCGTTGAGTAGGGTGGTGGACCGCGAAAGTCACAAACTGGTGCGCGGACAGCACGCCGGATATCAGTTCCGGTGGACCCGAGACCCAGCCAATCTTCCAACCCGTCGCATTAAAAAGCTTGCCCGAACTGCTGACCGTCACTGTACGCTCAAACATTTCTGGCAGCAGTGCGATTGGTTGGTGGTGGGCCTCACCAAAGATCAGATGCTCATAGACCTCATCTGAGATCACCGTCACATCATACTCGTTACACAGATCCGCAATCAATTGAAGTTCCCTCAAAGAGAAGACCCTGCCCGTTGGATTCTGAGGAGTATTCAGGATCAGAGCGCGGGTACGAGGAGAAAAGGCGCGGCGAAGTTCATCGGGATCAAACGTCCAGGATGGAGAATGGAGCGGCACAAAGACAGGAACCGCATGTGCCATAATAATGGACGGGAGATACGAGTCATAGTAGGGCTCGATAACAATGACCTCATCGCCGGGATCGACCAGACCCATCACCGCCGAGAAAATCCCCTCAGTTGCTCCAGCAGTCACCACAATTTCAGAGGCGGGATCGAGATGTATCCCATAGAAGCGAGCCTGATGGTTCGCGATCGCCAGGCAGAGTGAGAACGTTCCTGTGCCAGGGGCATACTGATTATATTTACCATCTCGTAGCGCCTCAACAAGTTCGTTGATCACCTCGGGAGGTGCATCAAAATCGGGTTTGCCCTGGCCTAGATTAATCGCCTGATGTTGAAGGGCAAGATTATTGATCTCGCTAAAAATTGTCGTACGAAAAGAGTCAATGCGCGTAGCGGATTTTGGCATAGCAAGTAGCTCCAGAGTAGAAAAATAGTAGGAGTAGTTCGAGACCACTCAAAAGGCTTGACATAGAAGTTTCGTTCAATTATATTTTAGTATAAATCATAGAACTGGAAAGGTAAATTTTTGATGCAAGTCCTCTTGATTTCAGGCGCAGCAGTGAGCTACGAGGCTACGTTCTAGCATTTCCTAAAAAGACGCCCTGCTCAAAGACTTATAGGGCAATTTGAACGTCCTCCACATATCGCGGAAATAGCACACATTCTTAAACAGTGTGTAGATGCATTCTGCCCTATCTCCTCTGTGCCCTCCTCATATATTCCCTTAACCTCATCATTTTGTGTATACCCTGTCCGCAGATAGATACTGTCATTTTTTGTATCTCACTCACCATGAGCGCATTGTAAAAGCTCACACCAAAGCGGCAGGGAATAATCGCGCAGAAAGCGAGATTCCTGGTTTTATGGCTACATATTCTTTACATCTGATCCTTGTCCTCTCTCTGGCCCGGCTGATGCAGGCCGGCACACACTTTGTATTGAACTCTCCCCAGAAGATAACAGAGAAGAGGATACCCCTTGCGTTTTTCAGAGAAACCAGGTTCCAAGAAAGCCTACCGGGCATTTTTGCGTGCGGAGGACGGGCATACTGAGCAAAGAACAGGCAGAAAACCGCGCCCTCGTCATTCAGCGGATGAGCAGCAAGTATTCAAATGTCGGCATTGTAAGCGCTTCGTTACTCCACCGCTCTCAGGTGGACGGCACCGAAATCATTGCCCCTTCTGCCTGTACTCCAGGCATGTTGATGGCAAAAGTTTAGGTGATCGCATGAGTGACTGTGGGGCCTCAATGGAGCCGATTGGATACTTTCAACGCGTCAAAGGCGAATACGTCCTGGTTCATCGCTGTTTAAAGTGTGCATTTGAGCGCTTCAATCGGATCGCCGCCGACGACCACTTTGATCTGCTTTTAAGCCTGCCCGAAGTGGAGGCGCGAACTCGAAATGGACGTGAGCCTCAACAGTGTGGTATAGATGAAGCCAGCTCTGACTCTATGTCCGCCGACTGACGTAATTAGAGCTCCAAAATTTCTCATAATCACCATCTTCTTCTACGAAGAAAAGAAAGCATAGACCGTGAGGATATAGTAAAGGACCGACCAGAAATTTCTGGTCGGTCCTTTAGCAGGTTTGTTGAAGGAAAGGGTTATGGCCCGGTCAGGACGCAGCCGCGAACCTTATTGTCCCACTCCTGCTGGACGCGGTACTTGTGGCCGTTCCAGGTCACATTGCCGCCGCTGCTAGAGCCACCGAACTTCCAGGCGCACTTGTCACCGATTTCAGCGCCGCTGCTATCGGTCCAGGCATTGAGAAGCGGATCAGTCGCGGCCTCCATCTGCTCGTGGGAGGTTACATTGATCGTCTGATCGGCAGCAGTATCGCCGTTAGGGCCATTGCCACCGTTGCAGCTAAAGCTGGCGGCATAGGGCTGAGCGGCATAAATTGTGTTGTTCCCAAAGTGGTTATGGTAGGCACAGAAGGTATTAGAGGCGCACTCGCTCTGACTGCTATCGAAGCAGATATCGGCATTGGCCTCAGTGAAGACAAAGAAAATGTTGTGAATGCTAGAGGACCAACCGTTGGCCTGCTGAGCATGGGTTACCTCAGCTTGGATATCGGAGTCCAGCAGGGGACTATTTGTATAGGCCCTGGTATCGGTCCAGCTTCCGGCATAGCGAGAGCTAGAAGGGATTGCTCCAGTAGAGTCTTTGTACTGAGTGTTGTTTTTGTAGAGGCCGGAGCTTCCGACATCCTGAAAATAGCGTTGAATCAAGCTATGGTAGGAGGAAGAGACATTGTTTGTGGGTTGCCAGAAAATAGCATACGTATTAGTCGTGCCTCCCTGGATCAGGCCCCCGCCATAGTTTAGATTGTTGCTCGCCTTATTAACGGTCGTTGTGATCCCCGAACCCGGATGTGGGAAGAAATGAGGGAGATGCTTTGAGGTAGAGCCCTGTGTTGGTGCAGCCAGCGCGCTGGTGACTGTCAACAGAAGCATCGCGACGAGCGCGAAAGGCAGAAAAAGAATCGGTTTCAGCCGTCTTTTCAAGAGAGCCTCCTTGTTTAAAGCAAAAGCAAACATCTTTCTAGCGTTGCATAAGAGTCTGGCACCCTGAGGAGGGAACTCTGCTCCGCTATTAGGTAAAGAATACCTGAAAAACCTTTCTGCTTAATTAATCTCTTATTTCTTCCTAATGCCGGATGAACCCCGTTGATTTTTAATCTTCAAGGCCATTTTTAATAGGAACTGAGCTCACCCTAAAGGTAGTTTACATAAGAAAGATTAAAATCTTATCTTTAAATCGTCGCAAAAAAAATATAAGAAACAAAAAATATGCAAAATCATATAATTATAGAAGATATTAATAATTTTTAAATTATGTAGTGTATTAGGAAAATCATAGGTGAGAATAAGGTATAAAGTAGAAATCTAATGAGTATAAAATGAAGCAAAGGACTGGTTAGCATTGTTCTAACCAGTCCTTTATATTGGGAAGAGAAAGGTTTACGGCCCGTCTAGTACGCACCCGCCAACTCTATTGTCCCACTCCTGTTGGACGCGATATTCATTGCCATTCCAGTTTACATTGCCGCCGTTGCTGGAGCCACCAAAGTTCCAGGCACATTTGTCGCCGATCTCAGCGCCGCCGCTATCAAACCAGGCATTGAGAAGTGGATCAGTTGCGGCCTCCATCTGCTCGTGGGAGGTTACATTGATCGTCTGATCGGCATCGTTATCGCCGTTAGGGCCATTGCCACCGTTGCAGCTAAAGCTGGCAGCGTAGGGCTGAGCGGCATAGATGGTATCGTTCCCAAAGTGACCATGGTAGGCACAGAAAGCATTGGAGGCGCACGCACTCTGACTGCTATCGAAGCAGAGATCAGCATTGGCCTCAGTAAAGACAAAGTAGATGTTGTTGACGCCGGAGGGCCAACCGTTGGACTGTTGAGCGCGAGACACCTCAGCCTGGATATCGGAGTCCAGCAGAGGACTATTTGGATAGGCCGAGTTGTCAGTCCAACTTCCAGCGAAGTTGGAGCCAGAAGGGGCTGCTCCAGTGAAGTCTGAGTACTGAGAGTTATTGTTGTAGAGACCGGAGCTCCCAACATCCTGAAAATAGCGCTCAATCAGGCTATGGTAGGAGGGAGACACGTTGTTGTTTGGTTGCCAGAAGATCGCGTAGGTATTAGACGTACCACCCTGGACAACGCCACCACCGTGATAGATCAGGTTGCTGCTCGCATTTTTGGTCTTCGAGATGATCCTCGAACCCGGATGTGGGAAGAAATGAGGGAGATGCTTTGAGGTAGAGCCCTGTGTTGGTGCAGCCAGCGCGCTGGTGACTGTCAACAGAAGCATCGCGACGAGCGCGAAAGGCAGAAAAAGAATCGGTTTCAGCCGTCTTTTCAAGAGAGCCTCCTTGTTTAAAGCAAAAGCAAACATCTTTCTAGCGTTGCATAAGAGTCTGGCACCCTGAGGAGGGAACTCTGCTCCGCTATTAGGTAAAGAATACCTGAAAAACCTTTCTGCTTAATTAATCTCTTATTTCTTCCTAGTACCAGATTAAGATCAGTAATTTTAATCTTTAAGATTATTTTTAACTATAATCAAGCTCATTTTAGCAAAAGGTTACATAAGAAAGATTAAAATCTTATCTCTAACTTGTCATAAAAAAGAGAAGAAATAAAAAAGCCTCTGAAGCTAAAATATTTAGAAAGATTATAGAATTTGTTTAGCGGACAAATAAGACTAAACGTTCTCATAGAGAACGGTAAGTATAACGCCCTCAAAATTAATAAAAAAGCCAGCAAAAAAGACTGATCAGAATTGTTCTGATCAGTCCCTGGGATTGGGAAGAGGAAGGGCTATGGCCCGGTCAGGACGCAGTTGCTGACCCGGTTATCCCACTCTTTCTGGACGCTGTATGCGTGGCCGTTCCAGGTCACATTACCCTCAATATTGTTACATTTATCGCCAATCTCCTGACCAATGCTATCACGCCATGCATGGATGAGTGGATCGGTCGCGGCCTCCATCTGCTCGTGGGAGGTTGTACCGATGATAATATCAGCAGCAACATCGCCATTAGGACTGCCACCGTTGCCACATTCAGAGCCGGAGCGATATGGCAATACCGCATAGACCGTATTATCGCTTAGGAGACCATGATAGCCACAGAAGTTATTGGAGGCACAATCAGTCTGACTGCTATCGAAGCAGATATCCTCACCCTTTTCCGTGTAGACAAAAAACGTGTTATGCACGTCGGAGGACCAGCCATTGGCCTGCTGAGCGCGAGCTACCTCCGCCTGGATATCGGAATCTAGCAGAACGCTGCCTGGATAGGCCGAGTGATCGGTCCAACTCCCAGCGAAGTTGGAGCCAGAGGGGGCTGCTCCGGTGGAGTCTGGGTATTGAGTGTTGTTCTTGTAGAGGCCGGAGCTCCCGACATCCTGAAAATAGCGCTCGATCAGACTATGGTAGGTAGGAGAGACGTTGTTCGTTGGCTGCCAGAAGATCGCATAGGTATTGGCCGTACCCCCCTGGACGGGACCAGTGCTATATCGAAGGTTGCCACCAGCTCTTATCGCTTTCTGGGTCCCCTTCACATCTTGGCGTAAATAGAAATGGGGTTTTGAAGTCGTAGTGCTCGGTGATGCGGCTAATGCGCCGGTGGTGGTGAGCAGCAGCATCGCGATCAGCGCGAAAGGCAGAAAAAGAAGCGGGCGTATCTGTCTTTTCAAAAAGAGCCTCCTTGCAAAAGCAACAGGAACAGCGAACGTTTTAGCAGTAAAGTAGCGTTTGGCACCTATAGTAGAAACTTCTCTTTCGCTACTGCTTAAAGAGTACTTGCCAGCTCTTCAAGTATACTTACCTTACACTTTTATAGTGCTATTCCGTAATTACTTAGCAATCTACCTGTTTTCTAAGTAAGTGTGGTTTTTATAGGATAGATGGAGGATAGTCTTATATAAGAACTACATGATTCTTCATATTTTTTATAAAAAGAAAGAGAAGAAAGACTTACATCTTTCCTCTCCTTTGAATTATCCCTATTTTGATAGAGGAACCATAATAGTGCCATCAGCATCACACTTCTGAAACTGTAAAGAAGTTGCTTCTTTCTTTAGCGAGGCACAATGATATGTGTAGAGATGTTTGGCAGGTTGAGGAATGATTCTTGTCTCAACACTCTCACTAATCTGGCATGAGGTCCCAGTTTTGTGGACCTCAAATATTTGAGTTCTTGTCGTATCGACGCTGGTATGGATGAAATGCAGGGAAGCGGTGCTGCACTGCTGAAAGGCCTGCCAGAAACAATCGCCGGTTACTTTGGGATCTGTTTTTGACCTGATTGTACCATTATCAGCTTGTGAGATACTCCCACAATTAACCATAGGAAGATTTGAAGTGGTGGATTGCGAGTGCGGGGTTGAGCCTGTGCTCGTATTGATATTACCACTGCCTGTACTGGTATTACCGCTGCTCGTGCTGGCATTGTTGCCACAAGCTGTCATAAGCAGGGATAAAGCCAGGGTAAAGCTCAGCAGCAAAATTATCTGTAGAGATTTCATATAAGTGTCTCCTCTCGCTCTTGGGGTATCCTTAGATCCTGTCCTATGCGATCGTGGGTGGCCGATCCAGATCTGCTTGGCAGGCAGTGACTGGTCAGGCATGCTTACCGAGAAGACGTAGTAGAGGCCAGAAAGGTTCCCAAATTTGCTTTATCCAGGGATTTTCCAGGAAATTATTATGGTTACAAGCGAGCTGAGTAGATACGAGCAGTAAAGGTATTAATCTTGTCCCTGTCCTGAAGCAGGCCCATCTCAAGATCATAGGAGCGGATCTCGCCGGGAGCCAGAGTGATCAGTTCGTTGCGCTGGCGAGCGTCCATTCTTCCAGCGGCCCGGTTTGTGCCTGGCTCCAATCCAACGACATATGTGCCCTCACCGAGCATCCGCCAGACCAGCGCGTGGGGGAATTGATCCTGCTTAAATAGCTCATAGAAGCCAATCTCTCGTTGATGGTTCACCAGCGCGACCGGAACTGAACCAGTGGAGTCCGCGCTGGTCTCGTACTCAAAGACCTGCTCCACAAAAGCCGAAGTTGGAGCCGTCAGGCGAGCCATACCCTCAATGGGATAATCGCCTCGTGGAATAATTGTATTGGAAGGGAGCAGTAGCTCCGAGCCCTCATCGACCAGTGGAAAGCCCAGATTGATATGATAGAGGAACATGTGTGGAGTAGGATCATATCCCAGGTTCTCGACCTCATCATGAAGCAGGATGCGAGACTCGCCCACACGCGCCTCGATCCTGCGCCGTAACATCAACTGCTCTCCAAAGACCGTCGCCTGGATCGTCTCACCCTGCGCCCAGAGAATGCAGGTGTCGCCTTCCCAACGCTCACCATAGCCAGTGAGGCGCGCCGGACGATTAGAGATGCGGCCATGCAGCCCGAAGGTTTCAGTCTTTTTTGCGGGATAATGATACTGTTCGGCGGTATCCTCCGCCATAAAAAGCGTATGTTCCAGGCCACAGGTTGTCAGTAAGCCCGCGCCAAAAGTGCGGAAGAAGCCCAATTCCTCATGTTCAGCGAACCAGGGGCCCGCAAAGCCAGTATTTGACTGCCACGAGATCGGCATCCCCTGATACTCGCAGCGTCCGATATCGAAGGCGCGATCCACGATCACATCGAACGCGAAACCATTACCCGCCCGAAATTCCAGCACACGTACACCGCGCTCCACGCCATCGCCCAGAGTTACTAAGCGGACACCGGCAGCTTGTTCCAGACGACCGAGGCGTCGGAGGAGATCGGAGCGGCTGAAGTTCTGGTCCCAAAGTTCAGGCATAACGTAACTCGCTTTCTCTTGTTAGTATAACAATCAATGAGATGTACCCACAACGTCCTTTTTAGCTATTCCAGGTCATTGTAGTTCCAGGATGTGCCGATTCCTGATCTCCTTTGGGATATCGTTGAGGGAGAGCAGGTTACACTGGGAACGAAGAGGACCGGAGGTGGGACTATTAATATAATTAATGAATGATTGTGTAAGAGCATCTGGTCGGGTGTGTGTATATATATGTTCAATGTTCCAAAAGTGGTAGGTATTGTTTTTGATCAATGAGCGGTCATGGGGATCTTGATTATCAATGGAAACGATTGTGACGTTGTGAGCCATACTGGCCTGATAGAGGGGAGCATACCCAATACTATATGGCGTCATCTCAACCTCAGTAACCGCGTCGGACGAGCTCAATACCCGGTCCAGCCCTGTGCCAGGGACGGTCGCGACCCCTTTAAGAATATACTTTTCAAAGGTAAAGCGTGTCCCAGAATTGAGTGTACGGGTAATTGGAATAATCGGTTTATCGGGCCCGCATCTACTCTCTTCGCAAATATCTTTCCAGTTGTGGTAGACTCCGGTATAGATACCCTGGATCTGTGGGGTGGTAAGATTGTGAAGCCCGGTTACCTGCCCATTCAGAATGACAACAAAGACACCGACCGCCACCTGATGATCAACCAGATTGCTCTGGTCGGGCGATGCGAAAATATCTGAACTACCGATCCCAATTGGCACCTGCGTTCCATTCAGCTTCTCGAACGCTTTTTGTCTGACGCCTGTGATCTTTCCCTGTCCCTGTTCCACATGAGATAGACCCGTCTTACTGGCTCCTCCACCTACCGCGATAGCGGAACCGGGACATTGCTGCATATAGGCCTCAGCGGCTGTCTCAACAAACGGCTGAAGCGCGGTGGAACCATCGGTATTCAAAGAACCTTGAACACAGTTGGCACCTGAGCGCGCAATATAACTGTTCGCGATCACCGTCGTGGGGATCCTGGCGATCCCTACGACGATCAGTATCAGAAGCAGTATCTGTGGTCGTGTTAAACGATTTGAACGGTGGAAGATTACTGGTTGAGCGGAGGTTTGTTGAAGGCGTATCTGTGCCAGTTCGCTATACGCGTCCGCCAGCGCTTCCTGGACTTTTTCTCTTTCTCCAGGAACGTTTTCATCGGTATAGACCTGGAGCGCGAGCTCATAGCAGGTAATTGCGTGTTGCAAGTTATCCTGACGATCGCCTTGATTGGCATGTATGTATTGGTACCCTCGTTGATAGTGTTCCTCAGCAGAGGCAGGAGTATTCATATCGGGCAATTTTCTCCGTCTATCTATTACGAGATGGTCGTAAAGGCCACCTGAGACTTTTTATTGACATACAGTATGAGAATGCTTTGATCAGTAAGCTCATTCCATTTTGTAAAACGGATACGTAGATGACTGGCTCCTTCAGCGCTGACTATTGGGAGCGTCTATTGAATGGTTTGCAGGCTGCCTGTATTACTTTCGGCGGTAATCATTTAGAGCGAGAGTTGTGAGTAGCTGGCGGGACGTAGGTTCCGCGCTTCGGAGCAGGACCTCAAAGTTATCGAGAAAGATCACCACACAGTGTGGGCCGGTCGCCAGCATCTGGTTCTCAGTATCAAAAGCGCCATAGCGCAGATCCGCCAGCAGAGCCTTAGGAAGGATCTCCTCAATTAAAAAATCACGTTCAGGATCGCCAGTAGTACACATCTCATTCAGGCGTCTAAGAATGCTACCGATCGTCGCGTCGGGTGGGAGATTAATCTCTTTAAACTTCAGCACCTGATCCTGGTACCATCGCCACTGTGGGCGGTTCGGAATGCGTTCACAGCCAATGTCGATACACCAGCGTATCAGGGCCTGGAGAGGCGGAACGCGAATAATCCATTTCAGGATCATCAGAACCACAGTCACCAGTGAATTGATATTGCCGAAAAGCCCAATCAGATCGCTAAAAACCGCCTCAATCTCATTATCGGCCTGACCTTCTGCCTGTCTTTCCTGAGCTCGCTCCAGACGTGAGTAGAGAATATCGAATCTGGGAAAAGAAAGAGCATTTTTACCTTTATTGTCTCGCTGCTTATAAAGATTATTGCGCAAAGTGCCCAGAATATTTAAAAGATCGCGGGAAGCCTCGGGCTTCCCAACGTCCAGAGTTACATGAGGAAGAGCGAGAGCGGTACCATAGTGAAAATCCAGATGTTGAATAAAGCGGCTTTTCCCATAGCCGGAAGGGCCGACCAGGCTGAGAATCGGGAAAAAAGGCCAGGGCTGATTGGGAGAGCGTTGAGATAACTTTTCAAAGAGAAGTAAAGCTTCCTGCCGGTCCACAAAAAGGTCAAGTTGATCTTTCAGCATGCCCTTGTCGTTCTCCTACCTATAATATGAAGAAACGGCATTAAAGTTAATAGTAAGAAGTGGATCGTATAATTGGTATTCCTATCCAACAATATAGACGAACAAAGGCAAAAAATCAAAAAAGTCAGATTTCGTAGCGTTGTTGATGGATTGCCTTAAGACTGAGGTATTCGGGATCATTTTTCGCCTGAAGATATTTTTCATAGAAGATACGGGCGGACTCGGCCTTCTCATTATCTTTCCAGTTGGTTTCCTGGGGGAGTATCTGTTCTCTCGCCAGCTTTTGCTCGGCTGCGCTTTCCTTTAATTGGGGATTAGAGGCGTACTTCCGACCAGATTTGTGGTTGGCATAGCGGCGCGATCGCGTATAGCCCATTTGCAAAAACTTGCGGGCCATATCCATTCCCACAAAATCCTGTTGAGCCTTATACGCTAAAAAAAGTTCATAGATTTTTTCAGAAGAGGCGAGAGCAATCTCGGGAGACTTAAAGCGCCAGTGGGGGAGGATCTCAGATTTATAGGGTTCAACCAGAAGAACCCCCTGCTCGCCCTTCCCTATCCTGTAGAGTTCGGGATGCTCGCGAAAATTAATCTTTTTGAAATCCAAATTATAGTTAAACATACTCGCCCTTTCCACACAAGCTAATCTCGTATCTTCCTGATTTTACCACGGACAAATGGAGAATGTTGATGAAAGAGGAAAGCATGACCAGTGTGTGAAAACAACTCTTGATCTCAATATACAGAGATCAAGAGTTGTGCAAAGACTATTCTACTAGTTCGTTTTTAATTGCCCTGGCTTCACCTGAATAGTTTGCTGTTGGCTTCCGCGATAGATTTGCACCGAGACGGTATCACCAGGTTTCTTATTTACCAGGGCATCTCCTAATGAGGGTGCATCATTTACCTGTTGGTCTCCAACCTGGACGATCACATCACCAGTCTTCAATCCTGCCTGCTCGGCTGCACCGCCAGGAGTGATGGAGGCAATGAGTGCTCCTCTGTCTATCGAAAGGGAATTTTGTGCCGCGAGATCTGGATTCACACTGATGACACTGATGCCCAGAGCGGCGCGCCCACTATTCGTTACTTTGCCCGTTTCAATAATTTGTGAAGCAATAAACTGGACTCTATTCGCAGGAACCGCGAAGCCAACGCCAGAGGCCGGTGCCTTAAATGCTGGATCAATGGCGACCGATGTAGGAATTCCAATAAGTTTACCTTGTAGATCTACGAGCGCGCCACCACTGTTGCCAGGATTGATAGGGGCATCCGTTTGGATCGCGTCAGGAATCGAGCCAACAGTGCGTTCTAACGCGCTGACAATGCCATTTGTCACTGTCTGGGTAATACCCAGTGGGTTACCAATAGCCAGTACCTCTTGTCCAACTCGCATCTGGGAAGAGTTCCCGAGGGTCGCGACCGTCAGGCCCTGTGCAGGAGAATTTACTTTTATCACCGCAAGATCATCGGGAGGGGAAGTCCCGACCAGTTGCGCAGACAACGCTTTTCCATCATAGAGGGTTACCTGAATCTGTCGTGCTCCATCAACCACATGATTATTTGTAACAATATATCCTCGTTTATCAATAATCACGCCTGATCCCAATCCCCCTTGTCCATTTTGCGTCGCGATATTCACCTGAACTACAGCGGGCCGCACCTTCGCTATTACCGCTTCACGCACCTTCTCACTATTTTCACCTTGTAGTACAGGCACAGCCGTATTTGTTGCAGATTGTGTTATTCCCCGGCTCGTACCAAACTGCCAGCCGGCAAATAGTCCGGTTCCAAACACAAGCAGGATTACCAAGGCCAGAAGTAAGATTGCGCCAGTACGCAGGCCCCTTAAAGATTGTCGAGGATGATTGGATGGCCCCGTTGAAAATGAATCTGGGGGAAGTTGACCATTATTTTTTGTTGTATGTTGCATAATACAGCTCTCTTTCTTCGATGTGTGTTTTTTAATAGGCTATTATTTCTGGGGCGGCTCTGGTGACTAGCTTGCCCTTTTCAAGGAAGGTAAGAATTACCAGGCACTGGTATTTCTCTGATTGATATAATCGTATGGCATTTCTATGAAATGTGCCTGTGGGAAGTCTGAGATGACTCTGAGAATTGAAACAGAGATCAGGAGCGTATAAGAGAGGAGGGAGGGAGTACATGAAGAAGAGAAACAAGCATATACACCGTTACTTGTTTCTCTTTTCAGGTAAAACTAAGCCTCAACTGGCTGTGGTTTCTGTTGGGTCTGGAGACTTTGACGCACATGTAAGTAGCGCACAATCGACTCCCGGTTCAATACACCGATCAATCGCAAATTCTCAACCACAGGAACTTGCTGCACATTTCGCGTAACTATCTCTTGCAAAACTTCATTAAGTAACTGGTCTGGCGCAGCCGTATACACATTTTCCAGAAGAACCATAACGTGGCCGACGGGAGTATAGGACCAGCGTTCACGCTCTACAATCGCAATATCATTTAGAGTAATTAGCCCTGAGAGATACTCTCCTTGTACCACCGGAGCGGCCAGAAGCCCTTGCGGCAGCAAGTACTCGTCTATGACCTTTTGTAAAGAGATGTTCGCGGGAACTGAGACTGGCTGAGGGTTCATCACCTGACGCACTGTAACACCTTCCAGAGCCGATTGAATAACCGCCTGGGCTCTGGTAGCCTGAGCTGCGCTAAGCAGAAACCAGCCGATGAAGACAATCCAGAGTCCGTCGAAAAAGTCACCAAAGAAAAAGGTCGCGATCCCTAATAAGATGAACAGGTAGCCGCAGGCCTGGCCGGCAAACGAGGCAATATTTGTAGCTTTCTGAAAGTTACCAGTGGCCTTCCAGATAATAGAACGTGCAATACGTCCTCCATCAAGAGGAAAGCCCGGTACCAGATTAAAGAGGCCGATCAGCAGGTTTGAGATGGCAAGGTAGTCAAGTACGGCCTCCATTGGCGCTGTACTTGCGCGGAAAGGTAGGGAGAGTACAAAAGCCAGACCAGCCAGTAAGAGACTGGCAATCGGTCCCGAGATCGCAACCTGAAACTCGACCCCAGGGCGCTTCGTCTCCTGATCGATCTCCGCGACGCCTCCGAATATGAAAAGGGTGATGCCCTTCACACCCAGATTGTAGGCTCGCGCAACCAGAGCATGTGCGAGCTCATGAAACAGCACACAGAGAAACAAGAGGAAGGTAGAAATTAAAGCTGTTACCCAATAGGTTTGTGGTGACCAGTCCGCGAATGATTTGGGAAACCAGTCAACGGCCAGAGACCATGTCAAAAGAACGGATATGAGAAACCAGCTAGCATGGGCATAGACATCGAAGCCCAGGAGTCTTCCAAGACGGAGTGAACCAGGCATAGCAAACCTCCTTGAGAAAAATTTTATTGAGAGAAGGCCTTTTTCTTTGTCATTGTTTTCTTACAGATGGGTAATGAGAACCAGAATGTAGAGCCTTCTCCGACGTGGCTTTCCACACCTACCTGTCCCTGGTGGCGTTCGATAATGGAACGGCAGATGTATAAACCAACGCCCAGGCCCACATGAGAAAATCTCGATTCAGACTGAACCTCGATACTGGCTACTCGATAGAAGCGTTCCCAGATGTGCTTCTGTAACAAGCATAGACGAGTTCTATGAAGCAGGGCTGTGTTAATTCTGAATTGGGCCTGAGAAGCAAAATGTGGGTATTTTAAGAGGATAGAGGAAACCAGAGCGTAAATGTACTACCCTTGCCAGGAGTGCTCTCAACAGTAATCCCACCGTTGACCTGTTCAACAAGAGTCTGAGCAATAGAGAGACCGAGACCTGTTCCTTTGCTTGAGCGTGCGCGATCGGCTCGATAGAAGCGATCAAAGATATGGGGAAGATCATCAGGGTCGATCCCGATGCCTGTATCTTCTACGTATAGAAGAGCTTTATCTTCTTTTCGTTGGAGTGAAACCGTCACCGTTCCAGCCTCATTTTTCTCGTGCAAGGCCGTATACTTCAAAGCATTATCGAGTAAAATCAAGAGAATACGCCGGATACGCTCTTCATTCCCAGGAACACGTACAGGCTCAATCGCTCCTACCTGAAGCTGCACATGTGGGCCCTCAGTGCTTAAACGGCCACGAAGTTGGCGTACCAGTTGAAGCACAACCCTATCCAATTCAACCAGTTGTTCTTTGCGATCCTGCTCATTTGGGGTAAGGGGTATCGTATCCACGCTAGCATCAGCGCGTGCGAGCATCAGCAGTTCTTCCACAAGTTGTGCGAGGCCCAGAGTTTCTGTATGGGCATCGGCCAGCATTGTGTGGCGCTCCTCGGCTGGGAGCTCCTCAGCATAACGCTGTAAGAAGGCTAAATTACCTTGAATGGTCGTCAGGGGCGCGCGGAGCTCATGGGAAGCATCAGCGATAAAACGCCGTTGGGCTTGAGTTGCCCGTTCCAGATTGTTTAACATCTCGTTAAATGCCTCGATCACCTGAGCCATCTCATCCCGTCCCTTTGGTTTATCGACGCGTTGTCGTAGATTTCCGATGCGTGTGCCTTGCCTGGTCGCGACAGCGATAGTACGCGCTGTCTTTGCCATTTGTGCGAGAGGTGAGAGGACCCGAGCTGTGATAGCCCAGCTACTTAAGAGCGCTATCAGGAGGGTGACGCCTCCCACGCTAAAAACCAGTGTCTGGACAAGAAATAAAGTGGTGTTTACCTCATCCAGAGACTTGGTAACCAGCAGCATCCCTATGACGGGGGTGGGGGTTGTACTCGCCTCTAGTTTCTTTTCACCTCCTGGTGTCGCAGTTCCGCTGATCAAGGATGATGGAGCGTAAATTGGCACCATCGCAACCTGCACCTTCTGTCCACTGATTGTTGTCTGATAATCGCGTGATTGACCCGCCAGTGCCACTTGCTTATCGTTGGTAGTCACAGGAATAGTGAGAGTAGGGTTCTGCTCCGAGTCATAGCGCAGTTTACCCTGGATATCGACTATCTCAACCACCACTCCTGGTTCCTTATAAGCATCCAATCCTGAAAGAACAATGTGAGGAGGCCAGTAGGGAGGTATGGAGAGCAACTCACTTTTTACCTGGGCGGAGGCTAGACGTGCCTCCGCGCGCACCGTTCGTATCGTACTCTGGCCTAAAATAGTCGTGGTAACACCCCAGATAAGGGCAGCAAAAATAATGAGGGCTAATGTAACTAGGATACTATACCACAGGGCGACACGCAGGCGCAGGGAACGTGAAAATCCTGGATTTTCAAGAGAGATCTGAGCATCTTTATTCTTTACAGACATAGCCAACTCCACGCACCGTATGAATGAGGCGAGGCTCGCCATTGGCCTCCAATTTTGATCGGAGGTAGCCCACATAGACCTCCATCACATTCGAGGAGCCCTCGAAATCCATTCCCCAGACGCGATCCAGAATAATATCGCGTGTGAGCACCTGGCGAGGGCGGCGCAAAAACAAAGCAAGCAGTTCATACTCAGTTGGAGAAAGCTCGACCTCTCGTCCCTGACGATAGGCAACGCGAGTACCCGTATCCAATTCCACATCAGCGTAGCGCAAAATCTCCTGGCGTTCCGTCAGATTGCGGCGGAGCATTGCCTTCACACGGGCCATCAGTTCCTCGTTAGCAAAGGGTTTCACCAGATAATCATCAGCCCCGGTTTCCAGACCTTTCACGCGATCTTGTATCGAATCGCGGGCCGTAAGCATCAAAATTGGAACATTATCGCCAGCGGCGCGAAGCCGGCGGGCTACCTCCAAACCATCGATTCCAGGCAACATAATATCGAGAAGAACCAGATCGGGAGCGTGTTCGAGGGATCGCATCAGGGCGGCATCGCCGGTTGCAGCCACCGCTACACTATAGCCATCATAGACCAGCAGACGGCGTAAGAGGTTCGTAATGCGTGGATCGTCATCCACAACCAGAATATGAGCTTTCATAAATATCTCCAATCGTTGCCACACATTTGGCCGTCACAGACATGTACCAGAAGTATGTCATATAACCATGAAGTGAACCTGAGAGATATCTGAACTGAACCTGAGAGCGATCAAAAAAATCGAAATCTTACTTCCTCTTTTGTGGTCTCCGTAGAAACAATCATCTATCTTGCGTATGCTGTCATCGGTCTTGTGGAATTACTGGTTCATCCATTTTTCAAGATAGATGATGTTTACTGGCAATTTATCATGTAACAACAGGCAGTATCTGGTTGGGAAGTGGTTTACACTGCGCCTATAGAGGCTCCGCTGCTATTCAAGAGGTCTCGTATTATCCTGTCTCCCCTGGAAATTGTTTTCGGAAAGGGATAAATTTTTCTGAGGGTTCTGAGTCCTCAATCTTTTCTGGCAGCAAGACGGAGATTGTTATTGTGCCTAGAAAGATGAGGACGAGCAGGCCAATGAGTGCTAAAAGACATAATGTTATCAGGACAAGAGGATGAACGTTCATGTATGTCAACTTTCTTTGATATTTCTGATTACTTGTGAGAGATTTCTGTTCTTATCATTCGAAATGTAGTTGAAGTGCTTTGTGGAATGAAAGGCAGAGCACTACTGCGATTGATTGTACTCTGCCGTCCGGTTTAATCTAGTTCTATATGGGCAAATGAAGATTCAGTGGTTGTGGTCTGATACGTTTTTCCATCGCTGCTGGATGTGCTTTCACTATGAGCTGAGGGGGAGTTGCCTGATACCGTCCAGAGCACTTTCATGTCACTGAGGCGGATGCTTTCAACTTTCCCCCTTACTGTGATGTAGAGAACATCTCCTCGCACTTCCGCCAGGAGCGGTACAAAATTGCCAGGTAGCTGTTTGCACCATAGTTCTTTCCCATCAGAGGACTGGGCTTTACAGACTTGAAAAGTCCCTGCTGATTCTGGGTTGGCATTATTCAGATCGTTGGTTGTGATTGGCTTCGTAGGCTGACTCTGAACTGTATCTGTTGCTAATTGTTTCTGAGAGATGTAGTAGAAGTTCCCATCTCGTATGCTGAATGCAATATTTTTGTATTGATTGTGCCAGATGACAGTTGAATCGCTATTACGCAGGGCGTAGAGATCCTCTGAAGCCTGGGCAGTTCGTCCTCGTAGATAGTCTGTAGTGTTCAGTACTCGCATCGCCCCACCGCCGTAATAGGCGACGTAGATATGATCCTGCACTACAACAAGCCGTGAGCCATCCGGGACTGCGCTATTCTTCCAACTCATGGTACCATTTGAGGCATTGAGAGCGTAGAGACCATCCAGGTAGGCATAGACAACTCCATCTTTAACAGTCACAACCGCTGATTCACATTTGTCTTGCTGAGTGCTACAACTTTTAGGGGTTGAATAGCTCCAGAGCAGATGCCCATCTTCGGCGCTCCAGGCATAAATGCCTCTGGGCCCTCCAAAGTACAATGTTTTTCCATCACTTGCGGCAAATGGCGCAATATCAAGTATGTGATTTCCCACCGTAGTCAGGTCTTTATATGATTTTTTCCAGATCACCTGTCCATTACTTTTCTTAAGTGCGTACAGCGTGTGATCGCTGGAGCCCAGAAAAATTGTTTTATCTGAGACGACAAATTGTTCGCTTGGTTTGATATTGAGTGGCGTACTCCATAACGGTTTGCCAGTGCTGGCCTCTGTCGCCATGGTTGTCCCTGTGTATGAGACAGAGTAAAGAACATTCGCGTTGACAATCCCAGCTCCAGTCAGGCTAGAGACATGGCGGGACGAGAAAAGGGCAAGGGCACCTCCAAAGACAATGATCGCGGCCATCACTGCCCCAACCAGGCTGATCCGACTGTCGATTCGCCTCAGTGGGGGCAATCCTGACTTGAGTGTTGATGGCTGGTCCCGTTTAAAGGCGGTGGGTTTCCAAGCTGAGTAACTTCGAGTCGAGCCATCAACAATTGCTTCCAGTTGTGTGATCTGACGCAGCTAGGGCTCAACCGCTGGCAGGCTGAGAATGGCGTTGTCTATCCTTTGATAGGCCGCCGATACGGCTGCGCAATCAGGGCAGGAGAGGAGTCAAACCCTGCGTCACTTCTACATACGCCAGAATTCCCAGGATAACCAGAAAGTATGCCCGTGCTTACTCTTTGTATTGTGCGTTCTATCGAAACATTCTGTAGAGGACCTATTGGATAGACACCACCTGCCAGGCGTGCACATCCAGCACCCCAAGATCCGTAATTTTGAGGGCAGGTACAACGCTGAGCGCCAGAAAGGAGAGAAAACCAAAGGGATGAGAAATCTCGATGCCCATCTGAGCCACACTGCGGTTCAGGCGTTCCAGGACTGTCGCGACCTCAGTAGCAGGCAAAGGAGAGACGATTCCACCAATTGGGAGCGGGAGGCTATCAACAACATTTCCTCCGATAGTAATCACCAGTCCGCCTTGCAAGCGTTCGATCTCTCGGACGGCCAGCGCCATATCCTCATCATTTGTGCCCACCACCACAATATTATGAGCATCATGAGCAACTGAGGAAGCAATCGCTCCCTGGCGCAGGCCCAGGCCATGCAGCAATCCTACCCCGATCCTCCCACGACCGTAGCGCTCCACAACAGCGATTTTTAGAATGTCCCGCGTTGGATCTGAGATCAGTTGCCCGTTAACGGCTTGCACCTCCATCCGTCTATCTTCCGTGACGATCTGATCAGGAATCAGTCCGATGACGCGCGCCGTCCCACTATGGCCAGCGAGTTGGAGCCGATCGGTGGTGAAACCGCGCAGTTTAATGGTCTGCGAGACAGCGGGCGTCCACTGGCTTGTTCGGGGTTGTGTTTCAAAAAGTGCCTGTCCATCCTCGGCGATCAAGGTACCATTGACATAGACCTGTTTTGGCATAAAATGAGTGAGATCGGGTACGACAAGCAGATCCGCCAGATATCCAGGAGCCAGAGCCCCGCGATCCTGAAAGCCGAAATACTGCGCGGGATGCAGGCTTGCCATCTTAATGGCCTGAATTGGAGATAAGCCGCGCTCAACAGCCTTGCGAATAATTGCATCCAGATCGCCCTCACTCAGAAGATCGCCCGGAGTACGGTCATCGGCAACGAAACCGCATCTCTCAGGCATATACTGTTTGACAATCGGGAGCAGAGCATCCAGATTACGTGTTGATCCCTCTCGAATCCAGAGCCACATTCCCAGGCGAGCTTTCTCCACAGCCTCTTCCAGAGAGATCGACTCATGATCCGATTGTACTCTAGCCGCCACCTAGCCAAAAAGATCATGTCCCATCAATTCAGGGGCATGTCCATCGATTGGCAAATTCCCCTGGGCTCGCCTCAGACCAACGATCTCCAGTAATTCTGGATTGCCTTGCAGCACATCTGGATAGTTCATCACCTCACCAATCGAGGCAATGGAGGGATGGTTTGCTAAAGGAGCCAGATCCCGCGCCGTAATATGAGCTCCTGATGACTCAAATGGACTTGCTGGCACACAGGAAGGTAGCGTCAACAAAAAGCGCAGGGGAAGATCCTCTATCATATCCAGCATCCAACGCAACCCTGGGATGCCAGAAACATTCGCGATCTCATGCGGATCGCTAATACATGTTGTTGTTCCATGAGGAGCGAGGGCGCGCGCGAACTCGGAAGGAACCAGGAGAGCATCTTCAATATGGGTATGCGCTTCGATCAATCCTGGAACAAGATAATGCCCCCTACAATCCAGCTCTTGCAAGCCTGCGTAAGGGCCAGGCCGCCCGATGCCAGCGATGCGCCCATGAAAGACGGCCAGGTCCGCCTCATAGATTTCGTTAGTGAAGACATTAACGATGCGCCCATTGCGAAAGACATTATCTGCCGGGTGTTTGCCACGCGCCACCTGGATAGAGGTGCGCAGTTCTTCTCCACGGAAAGGGATTCCAGGGACAGGTCCATCTCCAGGAGAGCGGTGTGACTGTTTCATAAAGAAGTGTTTTCCTCTCTAAATTAATTGAATTACTACGATATAATTTTCATCTGTCCCCATCGCAATCTGATTGTTTTCCTGGGCAAGAGCCATACATAACGGCATCTCATTCAGGGAAATCAGCGTGTTATGAAGCTGCTCCCCCAGTTGAGCAAGGTTCCAGTATCGCAATATCCCATCGGCTGAGGCCGTTATCAGGGCACGATGCTGAGATAACCAGGAGAGTCCCACAACTTCGCGCCGATGACCAGCCAACGTGGCCGCCTGTTGATCTGTCTGAGAGTTCCAGAGGTAGACATTCGTATCTTTTTTCCCCGCACAGGAAGCCAGAAGGCTCGCATCTGGACTCCATAAAAGTTGGCGTATCTCATCTTGATGCCGCGCGATATTTCCAAGCTTTGTGCCGCTGGCAGACTCCCATATAGAGACGATCCTATCGTTCCCACCAGAGGCAACCCGCTTCCCATCTGAGGACCAGGCAATCGCGCTTACGCCACCTCGGCCATGCGCCTGCCAGGAAGAGGGGACCAGTTTAGCGCCGTAACCTTTTCCTCTCGTGTTGGGAGTATTCCCCTAGAAACACCAATACGCTGCTGCACAAACCAGATTCTAATGCGCTGATCTGGGCTGGCGGAAGCCAGATAGATGCCTCCCGCCGCCCATTGCAAAAGCCTCACCGGGGATGTATGTCCAGGGAGCTTACAGATAGGTCGCAATCCCTTTGGGGACTCCATCAGAGTGGTTGCGTTTATTCGTTCCCTCGCCATTGGTTCTGGTTCAGACAGCCGTGGCACCGTAGGCAAGCGATTAAGATGAGCGGCGGGTTCTCTCCTTTGCCCACCCGGCTTGAAGCTCTCCCCATAAGACATCTGATTGACAACTTCTTGAAAGCTAAGCGCGAATTCTAAGGTAGAGGGGAAGCGCCTGAGAGGATCTGAAAGAAGCCACAGGCAGGTTCCGCACACAATAGAGACTGTGTTGTATCTATCGCCGTGGAATGGGGATCATCTGGATTCAAACACCTTTTGATATGTCTCATTGGATGCAGCAACCTTTTGTTCATATTATTCTGTAGAAAAAGTAACAGGTTTCGGGATCACTGCTCATATCCAGACAGGTGACCATTCCTGGTCGATGAGGGGACTGGCGATTGCATCTCTGAATCTGACTCATACACTTGTAGTTGTTGCAAGGCTTCCTCAATAAGGTTCCGGTAACTTATCAAACTCTTTTCGAGGTGATCAAGTGCCTGAGTCTGCTGAGGTGAAAAGCTTGCGATTGCTTGCTTGCGTGTTTGCGTAATGCTCCCAGTGAGAGCCAGAGTCCGTTTGTGGAGGAGTTGAAGCACATTCTGAAGATTGTGAAAACGCAGTTGTAAGCGGTTCTGGAGACTGGCTATCGCGATAAGCGCCGCCCCTGTTGGGTACGGACTGGGAGCAGAAACCCCGTTGGAAGGCAAATGTCCATCTGCCAGTAGTTCGATGATGCGAGTCAATTGAGCAGCCTCTTTTTCAAGAAGATGATTGATCTGCTGAACCTACCCTAATCCTCGTATCCGATCGATTAGCAGGTTCAAACTCTGCGCAACCTCTGTCAGACGACCCTGTACGCGGGCATGCACACTCAGATCTCCATGGGCCAATTGGGCCAGAACCGCCTTCAAATGTTCAATGCCCTCACTTCATCCACTCATAGATCTTGAGAAGGCGCTTAGAGATTAGAGAAGGGGAAATTACTTGTTGTGGTAGCCCTTGTTGATCTGGCTGGGACAAGGGAGAACGAACGGGATCATACACAATTTTCTGTCCAAAAGGTTGCAGACGGTCCATAATAATCCTTTATCAAAGATTTCTATCCTCTTACATTAGAGGCTATATAGTAAAAACTATATAAAATAAAAAGAAACTGAGCAACAAAAGAGATACATTTTCTAAAAAGGCAATCGATCCCGTATAGTATAAGCTCTATCAGGGAAAATAACATTAATACATTATTAAAAAAGGACCTTTAGAAGCGTAGGGTTCTCGGCTCGCAGATCAGAACTGTTACTTAAAAGGAATAGCCATTGCACCTTCGCCCACATGTGATTTACCAGAGAAAGTAAACATTGCGTCATTTCCACATAAGCTAGAATTCCCAGATTTCGTTTTATCAATAAAACGAAATCTGGAGCGCTTTAACCAGCGATCTACTTGTTAAAGAAAAAGATGAGCCCTACCCAAAAGAAAGGATTAGGAGCTGCATCAGAGCTAGATGCTGGCGGAATTCTCGGATTGAGATGCCATATTTACCTCAATATCATCGTAGCGTTTCAATTTATAGGTAATCGTCGAGATAAGCCAGCTTGTCATGAAGAGCAGGACAATCACAATACCGATCAGACCGAAGTTATCGCTCAACGTTCCTAGAACGTTCCAGAAGCCTCCGCTCAAACCAAATTGGTCCTTAATGATACTTAGAGCTTCAATACCACCAACGACCAGAGCCACAATGACAGAAATCAGCGTGATATTGAGATTATAGTACAGTTTGCGCATTGGGTTCACGAAGGCCCAGCCGTACGCGCCCAACATCAAAATACTGTCGGTTGTATCCATTAAAGACATGCCGGCTGTAAAAAGTGCTGGAAAAATCAGAATAGAAGCGATCGGAATGCCTTTGCCGGCAGTTGTCGCAGCGATACCCAATAAGCCAATCTCGGTCGCGGTATCAAATCCCAGGCCGAAGAGCACTCCAACAGGGTACATTTTCCAGCTCCGATTGGTCATACGTAGAAGCGGACGAAAGAAACGGCCCATAAGTCCACGTTTATTGAGTGATTCATCAAGGGTTTGATCATCGTATTCGCCGCCATTTTTGACATGATGGAACGTGCGATAAATATCGACCAGGACTACAATATTGATTACTGCAATCAGCAAAAGGAAGATTGAAGAAACTGCGGTGCCGATGAGTTCGCCAATTGCCTTCATCTGATCAAAATTCTGTACAGCCACCGCAGCTACCGCAATTAAAATAGTCATAACAATGACTATGGTTGAATGGCCCAGAGAGAAAAAGAAACCGACTCCAATCGGTCTCTGTTTCTCTTGCATTAATTTGCGTGTAACGTTGTCGATTGCGGAAATGTGATCTGCATCAAAGGCATGACGTAAGCCAAAAGTGTACGCCGTGACGGCCAGCAGCAGAAGCGTTGGAGATCGTCCAAACACAAGTAGGGCAAGTAGCCAGATGAAGATGTTAGCGCTAATCAAAAAGGCGTACATACCAATTACTCTGCGGCGCACATCTTGCGAGCTTGTGGTAAACACGCGTGAAAGAGCGGAAAAACTAAAGTTATTATTCATGCTATCTCCTGCAAAGATCGAGACGAAGAACAAAGAGGGGAAGAAGGACCAGAAAGCTTTCTCGCGGGGCTTCGACAGTAAGCGTAGCATCTTTTATGCGTATACGCAACAAGGAAAAATGGTATTAATATAAATGCTCCTTATCTTTTAAATCGGGGTGTGCTTCGAGCTTTTTTGATACCCAGATTCAATCGTTAAGGGGTATTATGAGTATGAAGGGTGATTAGGATTTTTAGTTCACGGTCAGGTTTTGTTTCATTCCGGCCTCATAATGACCTGGAAGATAGCAGGCCAGTTCTGGACGTGATCCGGTGGCCGAGGCTGGAAATGTATAATCCAGTGTTTTGGTCTCGCCAGGATTCACATTACCAATGGAAGCCAGTGCCATTTTGTCCATGTTTCCCATCGGCATCCCGCTCATCTTTCCCTCTGATTTTGGCATAATCATAAACTCATGGGCAGTCTTCCCTGTATTAGTCACAATAAAATGATAGTTGGTGCCGGGTGTAAAACTGGTGAAAGTGGAGTTAATATGAAAATCTGTTTCCGTCACCTGTACATCATTTTTGCCAGTAATTCCCGACGTTCCTCCACAGCCTGTCAGAAGCAGGATTAGGAATAGAAAACTCGAAATTGCTAAGAGTCGCGGTCGCATATCTTAAAATCCTTTCTGTGATTATGAACGCTGAGGACTCATCTCATGATGCAGGTCCTCATGGTAATCCATCTGATTTCAAAAATCAATGAGGAGAGCAGCATAGAATGGATCTGCTCTCTTCTCAACCTCTTTTATGCCTGGCGTGAGCGACCGAATCTTCGTAATCGTAAGGAATTGCTGACAACTGTGACTGAGGAGAGGGCCATCGCGGCGGCGGCGAAGATCGGGGCCTGCTCCTTCAGGAAGGGGATCATTGGTGAAAGGATCGCGGTCGGGATCAGCACAACGTTATAGGCAAAGGCCCAGAAAAGGTTCTGCTTGATAGTTCGTAACGTGGCCCGTGAGAGGGACAGCGCGGTCGCGATACTCTTTAGATTTCCTTTGACAAGCGTGATATCTGAGGCCTCTATCGCGATATCGGTGCCGGTCCCCATCGCGATCCCGGCATCGGCCTGAACCAGCGCGGGAGCGTCATTGATACCGTCTCCGGCAAAGGCGACCACTAGTCCTCGTTCCTGCAAGCGTCGAACCTGCTCCGATTTTTGGGCGGGCCGCACTTCCGCGAGGACATGATCCGCTGGAATGCCAACCCCTTTCGCGATCACTTGAGCGGTTCGTTGGTTATCCCCGGTCACCATCCAGACAGTGGTTCCCTGAGACTGCAACTGGGCAATCGCATCTCGCGATCCCACCTTTACGGTGTCAGCGACGGCCACCGCTCCCGCCAGCATACCATCTATCGTTACCAGCATCGCAGTCTTACCCTGTGTTTCCAAAGAAACGAGCTGCTCTTCGATGCTCGACGACTCAATGTTCTGCTCGCGCAGCAGTCCACGGGTCCCTATCAGGAGTGTGTGATCCTCAACGTGAGCCTGTAATCCCTGACCCGGCAGGGCCGTCACCGACTCGGGCTGTGTGTCCAGGATCAGCCCACGCGTCTTTGCTCCCTCAACAATCGCCGCCGCCAGGGGATGCTCAGATCCCTGTTCGGCCAGCGCAACCAGGCGGAGCATCTCGTTTTCATCGGTGCTGGCCAGCGTGATCACGTCAGTCAGCCCTGGCTTGCCCCTGGTAATCGTACCCGTTTTATCCAGCAGGATGGCCTGTACAGCCTGAATACGTTCCAGGCTCTCGCCGCCTTTAATCAGAATCCCCTGCTCCGCGCCTTTGCCGGTCCCGACCATAATTGCAGTCGGGGTTGCCAGACCAAGCGCGCAGGGACAGGCGACAATCAGGACTGCCACCGCCGCGACCAGCGCGGTCAGCCAGATGTTACTGCTGGCACCCATCATCCCTGTAACCGCACCTGGAATACCGACGGTCAGCCCAACAATCACCCAGGCAATAAAGGTCAGAGCCGCAATCACCAGCACCACCGGAACAAAAATCCCTGAAATGGTATCGGCGAGGCGCTGTATCGGAGCCTTTGATCCCTGGGCCTGCTCCACCAGCCGAATAATCTGAGCCAGGACCGTATCAGCTCCAACTTTCGTCGCACGCATCTGGATAAGCCCCTGCTGATTCACCGTCGCCCCGACCACCGTATCTCCCAGGGCCTTCTCGACAGGCAGGCTTTCCCCAGTAATCATCGACTCATCTACAGAGGAGCGGCCCGAGAGGATCTGCCCATCCACGGGTATTTTCTCGCCGGGGCGCACAATCAAGGTCCAACCAACCTGGACCTGCTCGATGGGGAGATCAGTCTCAACACCATTCCGCAACACATGCGCGGTTCGGGCCTGTAAGCCTATCAGTTTTTTGATCGCATCATTTGTCTGACCTTTGGCGCGGGCCTCCAGGTACTTTCCCAGGAAGATCAACGTAATGATTAAGGCCGTTGTATCATAGAACGTCACGCCGCCAACAAGTCGAGGGAAAAAGGTCGCGACCACACTCAGCAGGTAGGAAGCAGTAGAGCCAAGTGAGACCAGGGTATCCATATTCGCGCTGGCGTGCCGCAGTGAATTCAGGGCTCCCCGATGAAACTCCCAGCCGACAATCGCCCAGACTGGGGTCGTCAGGACCAGCAGCAGCAGATTCTCAAAGGGGAAGCGATCCATGAAGAACATGCTCAGAATCAGTACAGGCAGTGACAAGATGATCCCGAGGATCAAGAGCGAGCGCTTACGTGCCAGCTCTGCGGTTTTGCGTTGCTGGCGTGCATCCTCCTGAGAGATCGCCGGTGTGGACTGGATATCTGGCGGCGCGTCTTTGATTTGTGGCGTTGGTTGGGGTTCCTCAATTGGAGCGGCCCCATAGCCAAGGGCCTCAACCTTTTGAACCATCTGCTCCACAGTCGCCTGATTGGGATCGTATGTCACCGTCCCACGTTCAGTTGCCAGGTTCACCTGAGCATCAAGAACTCCGGGAACCTTTTTGAGCCCCTTCTCGATCCTCATCGAACAGGAGGCACAGGTCATTCCCTCAATCGCAAAGGTCGCTTGATCCTGAGAGTTACTTTGATCTGGCTCGATGCTATGTGTCACATTTATCGTCATGGTGTATCTCCCCACTTTCTAAGCTCTACCCGTACCCCCTGGTAGGGGGTATAAGAAAAGTATATGATATCCTGTCGAGGATTGTCAATGCCTTCATAAAGAAAAAGAGGCGGATCGTGGTGATGGCAATGGGAGTGAACCTCGTCTCCACGGGTCCGCACGCGACCCGATCTACCGCATGCGATTCCCTTTCTCTACAACAGGAACGTCTTTTCATTTTCCCAACAGGGTTTTCTAATCACATTAAGATCAGAAGTCATGGTGCTCGAAAGAGCATAATGTTTCGCCCTTGTAGATCCTATTTTCATATGGTACATTAGAAATCAGACCCCCTCCCTATGGGGTGGGAAAGAAAGGAGCAAGATAGATGCATGCTGACAAACAAGATGTCCTCAAGCGGTTAAATTATATTGAAGGGCACCTCGGTGGGATTCGGAAAATGATAGAAGATGACAAATACTGCGTAGATATTTTGCGGCAGACCTATGCTGTTCGCAAAGCGATTGAAAAATTGGAGGGTTTGCTTGTTGACGCGCATCTGCATACCTGTGTTCCAGAGGGCATAGCGAACGGGGATGGGGAAAAAATCATCGAGGAGCTGGTCCAACTTTACAATCTCGCGGGCAACCGCTAAAGCAAAGCAAAAAGGAGTTTTTCCATGGCAAACGTTCAAGATATCGAGCTTTCTGTGCCAGATGTGAGTTGTGAGCACTGTGTGAAAACCGTAAATGGTGCTCTTGGGACTCTTCCGGGAGTGGAGGCGGTTTCCACAGATATTCCCACGAAAAGTGTGCATCTGCGCTATGATCCCAGCCAGCTCTCGATGGAGCGGATTGAAGCCACCCTTGATGACGCCGGGTACACGGTCTCTAAAGAGTCATCGCAGGCCGCGCGGACATCGGGCAAGCCTCTCAACCTGTTGTAAGCACAATAAAGAGAGAGCTTTAGAACCTCTGGTATTGTCTTGTAGAAGTGTAGGATGCAGCCGAAAGTTCACTAGGTAGCCAAAAAGTTGCGAGCCCGAGTATATCCTCGGGCTCGCAATGCTTATAACATCCTTACGATAAATGGTAATCAGGAAACCGAGATAGCGAAGACATGTATTTGTCCCTGGTCCGCTGATTTTGGCAATGTTACGCTAGCAACCTGTTTACTTGTATTGAGCGCGATTGGTGCGCTCGCAAAGAGATAGGTCATTATGCTTTGTTTGCCGGCTGAGTTGTTGCGATAAGGGATGCTAGTCGCCACAACATTATTGAACGACGGCTGACTTGAGCCAGCGCCAAGCGTCCAGTCACTGAAGCCGAGCTGGGCCTGTTGTGTACTCCCATCGGTATAGGTAATCGTGACGGTTCCTTGAGATGGTCCATCGCTTGAGCTCCCAAGGAAAGTCAGCTTACTCGCTCCCGCTTTGGCGGATAGTAGTGGGATAGTCTGTCCAGCGGCAACGATATTGTCGTCAGTTCCAGGCGCGACATTAGGCCAGGTAAAGGAAGTGCCGGCGACTGTCACCATGCCACCTGGCTTGTAGCCGTTATTGGCAAGCTGTTGCGCCGAATAGCTGTAGCCAACACCATCGAAGTCAGCATCGCCTGCATTGCTGTCATCGGATATTCCTACATTGTTAAAGAGTCCTAACAAACTTCCAGGTTGGGCAACAACAATCTGTAAACCAATATCACTTAGTTGAGTGCCGTTAGCTGTTCGTACTGAAATGGTGGCGCTGTAGTAGCCCTCGGCTACCCCTTTATCAACAGCAACAGTGAAAGCCTGGTTCCCAGTTTTTTCGTTAGGTATAGTAACGGTACCACTGGTTGGAGTGATATGAATGCCGTCCGGAACTTTATTGACGCTCCACGTGATGCTGTTTGTAGTCCCTGTGATATCTTGTCCAACAATACTTGATTGAGCACTGCCCCCTGGAACGACCACAACGCGGCCGGGATTGAGCGAAACCAGTGTTGGGATCTCACCTTCCTGGTAGGAGGGTGGCTCATCGGCGGGATTGCTGCCCCAGGTAGTGTTTGGTGTAGTAGACAGAGTGAAATCCAGTTTTCCACCACCAGTCATAAAGGAAGCTGGAAGCCAGGGTTTGGTGCTCGTTTTTCCATTGACCTTAAGGCTCTGGATAAACGGTGCATTAGCCGCAGCCTGTGGAGCATTAATCTGGATCGTCTGTCCACTTTTCCGGTGCAAGGTAATACTGGGGAAGAGAGGACTGGCTAAAGCGACATCAGCGGTACCGGGAGTCTCGGGGAAGAAGCCCAGAGCGCTGAAGACATACAACGAGGAAGTCTCACCCAAGTCATCATTACCAGGTAGTCCCGTGGGTCCAGGTGTATACAGCGTATTAACGACTTTTCTTACAATATCCTGTGTCTTGTAAGGTGCGCCCACATAATCATACTCCCAGGGCGTCTCCAGTGTTGGCTCATTGCCCAGAAATGCATAGGGTTGATCGGGTCCAGCATTCAATTTTGTAAAGAAGGTATCAAGCCGCTGTTCGACTTTAGCATTCCCTCCAAAAACGTTGAACAGGCCACGCAGATTGAAGGGTACCATCCAATTGTACTGAGCGCCGTTCCCCTCGACCCAACCGCTTTGGCTGGCGGGATCGAAGTTAATTGGGAAAGATCCATCCTGGCGTCGTGGTTCCAGGTAGCCCGTGGCAGGATTAAAAAGCTTCTCCCAGTTTTGTGCGCGAGTGATGAACTTTTTCGCGGTTTTCGTATCGCCAAGGGCTTTCGCCAGAGCCGAGATAGAAAAGTCAGCCGTATTATATTCCAGACTTGTCGCGGCTGGTCCGTAGAAATTACAACACCCGAAAGTGCCATTAGTTGGGATATAGCCCAGGCTGTCGAGGTAGTTCAGGCCGGGCCGGGCCGGATTTGTCACCGTAGCCTGTTTGACCATTGCAGCCAGCGCGGCTTTCGTATCAAAGTCGCGTGCTCCAAAGGCGTAGGCGCTGGCGATAATCGGATCGGCTGGATCACCAACCATCACATACGTCTCGCTATTGGCCGACGACCACTTGGGAAGAGTCCCGCCCTGGGTATAGTCATTCACCATTGATTGGATGATATCGCTACTCTCGGCGGGAGCGAGGAGCGCGAGCAACTGGATCTCGGACCGATAAATATCCCAGCCAGAATAGTTGGCATACTGAGCATGGCCCTTCGCGGCAGTATGTATGCGACCATCAAAGCCGATATATTGTCCGTTAAGATCCGAGAAGACGTTGGGTTGGAGTAGAACGTGATAGAGAGCCGTATAGAAGGTTGTCAACTGTGTAGTTGTACCACCTTTAATGGCAATCTGGCCGAGCCAATTGTTCCATGACTTTTCGGCTTGCGTGCGTGCAGTATCGAAATTCCCGCTAGCATTTTCTTTCGTCACATTTGTTTGCGCGTTATCGATACTCACAAATGAAAGACCGACTTTAACTGAGACAGCCTGACTCTTCGCTGTATTGAAGGTCACATATGCTCCAGAGCCTGGGCCAGAGACACTTGTGTCAGGATGTTGCTTTGCGGATGATTGTAAAGCAGCATTTGTCTTTGCGGATGAGCTGGCTTTAAGCTTCGCTTGTGCCGTGAGTACATCTCGCACTGCTGGAATGGTGCTGGCTCCACCTTTCGTGGTCGCTTTGCCAGGTGTAACAGAGCCATTGTGCCATGTTCCGATAGATGCGAAGGGCTGGCTAAACTGAGCCCAGAAGTAGACCCGATACTCAGCATTCGCGCCGCAGAAGTGTCCACTCGCCGCCCATCCTGAGATAGTGTTGGAACCAACATTAACCTGAGCATCGTCGGTACCGGCAGCCGAACCAGATACATTGACGAGCATCGATGCGGTCTGCCCCTTGGGATATGTAAAGCGCCCTGTTCCACTGTGCTGGGCCGCTGTTAATTCGGTCGTGACATTGTTGTCGAACTTGACCTTATAGTAACCCGCATGAGCAGACTCATTTTTATGTGAGAATGTAGAAATGTATTGCGCTGGATTGGTCGCAGGTGAGGTTGTGACGGCACCCGCATACGGCATAAAGGGGATATCACTGTATGTCGTACAGCCAGCTCCATTAAGGTGAGTGAGACTAAAACCCTTGATACGATTATCAGAATACCAGTAGCCGCCCGGTGCATAAAGTGCGGTGTCGGGGCTCCACTGCATCATACCAAAGGGAGCATTGGCTCCTGGGTAGGTATCACCACCACCGTAGGGCGCTCCTGGTTGTACACCTGTGCCCGTGAATGGATCAACTAAATTTGTAAGATTAGTTGTAGCGGAAGGGGAATTAGAGAGGGACTGACGGGCCGTCGCAGCATGAGCATTAAGAGTAGAAAAGATCGGGCTTGTGAAAAATAGTGTCGCGATCAAAGCAAGTGCGAGATTTATAGACAAACGTCTATGAGAGTAGCGCAGACGTATCATTGCTGTCTCCTCCTTGTTTCAGCAACTATAGTAGTGCAAAACGGGAATAGAAAATAGTCGGTCCGGTCCTTTTTCTCCTTTCTTGCCTGACTATTGAGGACAATAATAGAAAAAGCGGAATGTATATACCTTTCTTTTCACAAAGGGCATCTCCACTCTAGGGCGGCAGATCCTATTGCAAACATCTTTCTCTACTAATGAGGCACCATATTTATCATTAGAGATATAAAGATGTTAAAGTAACATTAGCATAGAGACCAAAGTTAGTCAAGTGTTCTTATTAACTTTGATAGATTTTTAAGCTTTTTGTGAAGATAAATTGTACCTTCTCTTAAATAGAGGGAAAACCATGCAAAGAGAGAAGCTTAGAAAAGATTGAACTGAAGTACATAGCGTGTGGCAGCGCTACGTGAAGGCACTTGAATTTTACGATAGATAGATGTCAGATGAAAGTTGACAGTGCGGGGACTGATGACAAGGTTTGCAGCTACCTGAACGTCAGTCAGTCCCTGGGAAACCAGCCGCAAGACATCTCTCTCGCGTGGTGTTAAGTCGTCGTGGAGTGAACGAGAAGGGAGATCGGTCGTTATTGGTTGTACCTCTAACAAAGTAGGAGGAGTCAGTTGCATGGAAAGAGAACGTGCCGCAATAGCTTGTTCAGGTGACATTGCTTGCCCCGCAGCCCATGCAGTAGCAAAGACAGGCTTCCGTAACCCATCGTGAAGGGCTGTGAGCGTTCGTTCATCAGCCTCTTTTTCGAGAGGCGTCTTTGACGATCCCAGGATCTGACGTGTCGCCGAGGCTGTGCTCAAGAGGTGGACGGCCCAGATGGCCTCTTCTTGGGCTACCGCCACTCTTGCCAAACCCTCTAAATACATAGCGACCATCAATCTATCATCGAGCCATATAAGAAGCCTCAGACCTTTTTCATAGTATTCACATGCCCGCGCATAATCACCAGTCATATACGCAATCTCCCCCAAAGCGCTGAGAGAGTGCGCGATGCCACGCTGATTTCCTAGCTCCCTGGAGGCCATTAAACTCTCTTCTTGTAATGTACGAGCAGTCGTAATATCCTCTTGAAGGAGTAAGATCCACCCGAGAATACTCAGTGCCGATGCCGTGTTATATTGATCACCCAACTCCTTAGAGAGTGCCAGACTTTCTTCGATTAAGAGACGTGCCAATCCGGCATCGCGTTGAAAAAAGGCCAGAGAGGCGAAATAGTAGAGCGTCTCGCTACGAGCGTTTTTGCACTGATCACCTTTAGAAATGGCGAGACTCTCTTCATAGTACGTCCGTGCGGCCTCAACGTCTCCTTGCATCCAGGTAACATATCCTAAGCGATAGAGTGAATCCGCAATCCCTGTTTGATCACCTTGTTCGCGAAAGATGCTCAGGCTTTCCTCGCACGCCGCTATCGCATAGGGGAGATCACCTTGATAGCGGGCCAGAGTCGCGAGAATACAGAGAGCGTTGCCTCGGATCGCAGGGGGTACTCCTTGCCGCCCCTTCAAAGCTTGTTCGAGGAGCTCACGACCTTCTTTTACATGCCCACCTATAATCCAGAAACGTTCCAACGCTGTCCCCAAACGAAGGGCCATTTCTGTTCCTTTGCTTGTCTCATTCTTCCCGCAAGCGATGAGAAAGCAGAACGCCTCCCGTATATTATCATGTTCTTGCTGTAAACGATCAAGCCAGACGCGTGGCTGTGAGCCTTTTAACTCTGGCTTCGCCTCCTCTGCCAGAGTGAGGTAATATCTGGCATGAGCCCATTGAACCTGGTCTAGCTCCTCCGCGAGAGTAAGACAGTATAGCCCATATTCGCGGATCGTTCTGAGCATAAGCAGGCGGCGTTCATCCACTTCTTGGGTAGAGTGATAAAGCATACTGTTATCAATGAGAGATATGGCATCCTCTAGAAGCCATTCCTTCCCTTGATGGTAGCCTGTCATTTCCCATGCGGCCTCAACAGCTTGCAGCGTACAGCCGCCCACAAAAACTGAAAGGAAGCGGAAGAGTTGCTGCTCCCTCGGCTTCAACAGACGATAGCTCCACTCCAGGGTATTTTGAAGCGTCTGTTGTCTTCTCGGTGCATCGCGCATGCCGTAGGTTAATAGCCGAAAACGATGGTCCAGTCGTTCCAGAAGTGTTTGTAGCGAAAGTACCTTCAAGCGAGGAACTGCCAGTTCAATCGCCAATGGGAGGCCATCCAGATGGATACAAATCTCAGCAACAATGCGGATATTTTCTTCATTGAGAATCAACTGAGGGATGGCAATTCTAGCACGTTCCAGGAAGAGGGCGATTGCGGAATACTGGGTGAGTTCTTCTTTCTTGGGAAGCCGGGCGAGATTTGGAAGTGCCAGCGGGGACACATAAAATGTATGTTCACACGCGACCCGCAAGGTTGCCCGGCTCGTAGTCAGGATTTTGAGATGAGAGCATGTTTCCAGAAGATTTGCCAGAGCAGGAGCTGCATCTATTAGCTGCTCAACATTATCTAGCACGAGGAGCAGAAGCTTCTCCTTAAGAAAGGCTTTTAAAAGATCAAATATTGGCTGGCTTCCCAGTTCTTGCAATCCGAGTGCCCTGGCGATTGTCGGGATAACAAGTTTAGGATCGCTTGTTTCCATAAGAGAGATAAAGCATACCTGATTGTGCAGTTCATTTGCCAGGGTCTGAGCAACCTGGAGACCAAGACGTGTTTTCCCAACACCACCAGGACCGATCATCGTAAGTAGACGTATTTCCGGTCGCCTGAGCAGTGTGCATATGGTAGAGATCTCCTGCTCACGCCCAATAAACGAGGTCAGCCGAATAGGTAAAAACTGCCAATTGTCGTCTGGTGAAATGAGTGCTCTCTCTTGCAAGGCGTGTTGTCCTCCATATGATGAAATCGTGATACTACTGAAAATCTCGCGTATCGTATTTATGCGAGGATCAGCGCAAAACCTGAGAGAATTATCAGTTCTTTTTTCGATGTAACTCTATAGGCTTTTCATTAATAGGTAGTTTTACACATGTATTCTTCTTACCCTACGAATATATTTTCTGGTAGAGACCAATATCTATAAAAAGAAAAGCCAACACTTTAAAAAGTTTTTAGGATTAAAAAATAAAAATTGCAAAAAAGACATGAAATTGGTAATTACTTTAATTAATGTTTTCCTTTAACCATTATAGTCACATTTTATGAAGGAAAAAGAGAGCGTCCTTCTCTCGGTAGCCTATCCATATCTCCCCTTAAAAGCCGTACTACCCAATCAAACGAGCGATAAGGAAAGCTGCTGCGGCGGCCAGCCCACCGATCAAGGCAGTCTGCAAACCGCTCTGGATTGGTTTTATGCCAGTAAAACGCCCTTTGATGTACCCAAAGATGAGCAATGCTATCAGTGTCACAAGGACTGAGAAGATTAACGCTGTCTTTGCGGCTGGAAACAGAAAATAGGGGCTGAGTGGGATCAGACCGCCAACAATATAAGAGAAAGCAATCGTGAGCGCGCTTGTGAATGCGCGACGTGGATCTGGCTTCTCTAATCCCAGTTCAAAACGCATCATAAAGTCTACCCATGCTTCGGGTCGTTTGCTTAATGCCTCAACGAGAGGGGTGCTTTGTTCAGGTGTGAGGCCGTAGGAGGGTTTGCAGTGCGCTTTCTTGTCGTGTGCCTATCCTTTTGGCTGAGCCGCGAGGAGGTAGCCAATGCCAACCCTGGTGAGAATATAGTGTGGGTGAGAGGGATCGGTTTCCAGCTTCCGCCGCAGACGATTAATATTTACCTGGAGCATATGGCTCTCGCCCAGGTAGTCCGCTCCCCAGACATGCTCTAACAAGAGGTCCTGAGTGATAACGCGCCCAGCATTTTGCGCTAGATAGGAGAGTAACCGGTACTCAACGGGAGTCAAAGATATTTCCCGCCCCGCCATTGTCACCAGATGTTGAGTGAAGTCAATGCTCATTTCCCCAATCGTCGTTGCGGTACGCATCATCTGTGAGGCATCCTGGGTGGAAAATTGTGATCGGCGCAGGACTGCTCGGACACGTGCAAGCAATTCATCGACACTAAAAGGCTTAGTCAGATAATCATCGGCCCCCATATCCAGTCCACGTACTTTGTCCTGATCCTGTCCCCGTGCCGTCACCAGAATGATAGGAACACTAGAAAACTCGCGCACCCGCTGGCAGACGGTAAAACCATCCATCTTCGGCATCATCACATCGAGCAACACCGCATCCGGTTGGTGTTGCTCGATCAGGTCCAGGGCTTGTTTTCCATCACTCGCCGTCAACACATGATAATCCTCAAACTCCAGATTTCGCGTCATCAGACGTAAGAGCTGGGGATCATCATCGGCGGTAACAATTGTCGTTTTCTTTGCTGGCATATGGGTGTCTCCCTCTCTTATATATTGTTGTTTTGTTATTCTTTATCTTCTCTTTTTTCAATCTGTGGTAGGCAGAGATAAAATGTGCTGCCTTTCCCGTTTTCACTTTCGGCCCACAACAGACCATGATGTAGCTCGATAATTCGCCGACAGATAGTCAGGCCCAATCCTAATCCATTTGTTTCCCGTATGAGCCGCGTATCAATTCGATAGAATGGATCGAATATATATGGTAGATGTTCAACTGGGATCCCTTGCCCAGTATCATGGACACCTATGACGACTACCGGACGATCTCCTTGCTGGACCGCCGCGATATTCCTTTCGGTCTCTCGTGAGAAAAGGGGGAATTGCTTGAGATCATCCGAAGCATTCAGCATCTGGATCGTCACATCAACTGTTCCGCCCTTAGATGCATGGAGAACCGCATTCTGCACAAGATGATCCAGCACCTCTCGCAAGCGATCCGGATCTGCTTCGATCATCAGCGTGTTGGGTTGTTCTTTATAGAACGCACCGGCATGGATTATAAACGTTGGATGAGGCTGAGAAAAAGGATCTTTGCCATTCTTTGATCCCCTGGAACGTGTTTCTGCGACCATAATCGCTTCGCGCAGGAGGTGGTTGATATCGACCGTTGTATACTCAAGCTTAATTGTCCCCGACTCCAGTTCCGACATCTCTAAGAGGGAATTAATCACTGCCGTAAGACGATCACTTGCCTCATGGATAGCCATAAGGAACTCGTGCCGTTCTTCACGCGAGATCCGGCGTTCGTGGCGAAGGAGCGTCGTCGTGTACCCTTTAATCGAGGCCAGTGGGCTGCGTAATTCATGGCTCACGGTCGCTAAAAGCTCGGATGAGAGCAATGCCATTTTAACTATCTCGTTTCCCTGTTAGAGTTCTACAGAATCTTGCAAATCTATGTGTGTATAGACTATTATATGGGAGAATTATTCACAAAGACAGCACAAATACCGTTTTGATATCACAGTCGCATCACAATGAGAGAGACATGAGTCTTGAACCATCCGATCAGCGACCATCTCTCGCGGAACGGTTTGTATCCCTGGGTCGTGTTGGTACAGCCTTAATGCGAGAATTAGACGAGGGTCGCCTCTTACACGAGATCGCAGAAACCACTTGCCGTCTCACCGGCGCGCAGTTCGCGGCATTTAGCTTGCGACCCACCGATGAGTCGGGGCAGCTTGTGCCTTCCGAAGGCAACCTCTTTCATCTGGCCGTCGTCGTGGGAGTTACAGAGGAGCAAGAAGCTTTATTTCGCCAGATGCCTCTTGGTGGAGAAGGTTTGCTCGCGCCAATATTTCGTCATGGTGTTTCTGTTCTCGTTCCAGATATACTGACGCACGTCGCCTCTTCGCAAAGTTTGTCAGAGCGTGAAGTACGAAACAAAGCCAGAGAAGCCGCCCTTGCCTACACACATGGGCAACTTTCTGCCGACGGGCTTCGCTCTGTCGGTCTGCCTCATGGTCATCCTGAGTTCCGGAGTTTTCTAGGAGCTCCGCTGCTCGATTCAGAAAAACAGGTGCGTGGTGGGCTGCTTTTAGGGCATTCAAAGCCTGATCACTTTACCTCTGAGGATGAGGTTGTACTTGTGGGTCTTGCTGCTCAGGCGGCGGTTGCGCTTGAAAATGCCCGACTTTATCGATCCATACAGATGCGCGCCCAGGAGATGAATGCAATTTTTGAAGGCATTACTGAAGGAGTGACACTTGTCGATCGTAAAGGCCAGATTCTTCGCGAGAATGTGATTGCTCACCAGATACGTGAGCAACTTCAAGGACAGAAAGATGGCGAACGAAAGCTTGAAGCGCTTTTGTATGAACCGGCGCGATTAGCCTTACAGGATGGGCCCGCGCGGGATCATTCAGTGATCATCAATGATGAACATGGGAATACAAGAGAGTATCTTGTGACTGCCTCACGACTCCTCCAGACACTATCATCTTCCGATCTATCACAGGAAAAGGAAGAAAGTGGAGATCGCAAAGATCCCATTATATCCGGGGTAGTCATCGTCTGGCACGACGTAACCGAACGTCGTATTCGTGAGGCTGAGTATCGTGCTCATCGAGAGGCGGAGAAACGCCTGGCCTTACTCCAATTGATTCTTGACGCCTTACCAGGTAGCGTCTATCTTGTTAGAGGCAAGGATGCTCGCCTTGTACTCGCCAATCGGGCCGCGAAATCGGTCTGGGGAGCAGAGTGGGCCCAGGGCCAGACATTCACGGATTTTCGGGAGCGAAACGGCATACAGATCTTTGGAGTCGATGGCCGTCTCCATCCTTCTTCACAACTGGCAACGATGCGAGCACTCGAGGGGGTATCTGTGTATCAGCACCAGGAGACCATTCGGCACCCGGATGGCACAAGTATTCCTGTGCTGGTAAACGCAATTGCTCTCAAGGCGCATGAGCTTTATAACTCTGCATCGGATACTCTGGATGCTCTTGTAGGGAGTTCGGAACCAATCGCCATTGTCATTCATCAGGACGTAACAGCGCTTAAAGAGGCAGAGCAGCTCAAAGACGAGTTTATCGGTATCGCAGCGCATGAATTACGCACCCCTCTGACAATCCTGAAAGGCTTCGCACAGACTTTGATTGTGCAGACAGCACGAGGCAAGGGACCTGAACTCGCCGATTGGCAGGTAGAATCGCTTCAGGACATTGATCAGGCAACCACTCGTATGGTTGAGTTAACAGAAGATCTCCTGGATGTGACGCGATTGCAGGCTGGCAGACTTGATTTACATATTGAGCCGGCAGATCTCGTCTCACTGGTGCAGCGTCTTGTCAGTCGTTTGCAATTGACCACAGCACGGCACCGTCTGGTTATCCAGAGCGTCCCGACCCATCTGGTAGTGAATGCAGATCCCCGGCGTATGGAACAGATACTCAGCAATCTTCTGAGTAATGCCATCAAGTATAGTCTTGATAGTGGTGTTATTCAGATCCATGTTTATCAGGATGAGCATGCTCATATGGCCGTTGTAAGCATTCAAGATCCAGGTATTGGCATTCCCAAAAGCCAGCAGGCGCGCATCTTCGGTCGCTTCGCTCGCGCGGAAAATGCGCAGACCTATGGTATTGGTGGAACAGGGCTCGGTCTCTACCTTTCTCGTGAGTTGATAGAGCGATTGAGAGGACGCATCTGGTTTGAGTCGAGCGAAGGGGAAGGCTCAACTTTCTTTATAGCTTTGCCTTTGTTTCCCGATGAATCTACCGCTGATCAGGAAATCTAAGAGACCTATGAACGCTTTATGATGTTGGGAGATACGTTGAATTCATTTAGGTATACTTCCCATGATTTATAGTATCTTAATCCTTTGCGATCATGAGTTGCTAATGTTATCACATTACAGCGTAAAGAGAGCCTACCTGTTTCCAGGGACAGGTAGGTTTTCCGCCTAAAACATTATTGCTTACTGTACTGGACAAGCTGGACCAGCCCACCCATCTCGTCGCCCGACTGACCAGGGTTCATCAAGTGCGACAGGATATGGCAGTGGAAGGGGCAGATACTTCCGTGATCTTGCGGTATCGTTAGACTGTCTGCGCTTCCTTGCTCTTGCTATCCTCAGCGACAGGTAGTTGCATAGCCTGAGGCCGGACAATGAACAGTGGGAGCCTGGACGCATCAAGGACATTCTCCGTGACGCTACCCATAATCCAGCGGTTGAAACCGTCGCGACCGTGGGTTGCCATAGTCATTAGATCGTACTCTTCTGCCTTCGCATGATTATCAGAAGACGGCGTAACCTGGAGAAGCTCTCCCGCCACATCTTGACTCTCTTTTACTTCCCAGGTGACTTGCATGTCCAGTTGCGCGCCCAATGTTTTGGTGAAGGTATCCGCGACCGATTGCATATAGCTTTTTGCATCGGCGAGAGCTTCGGCTTGCAGATTCAGATCTAAACTATAGTCCTGATAGACGAGGTTATCCTGAAGAATGGGCGATTTGAGCACCTGGACCAGATGAATTCTGGCCTGAGATTGCGGAGGTGTAAGGGAAGACAGCAGATGCGCAGTTGGTGAGATAGATGCCTCGGCGAAAGCAGATCCATCCAGGGCAATAATGCCACTTAGAGGATGGTTCTGGGAGGGGTCAGACCCTGTAAACTGCTGGCCATGTTCATATAAAACGAGAACCGGAGCCGAGCTCTGGCGCACCACTTTTCGTGCGACACTCCCAAGCGCCCACCGTTTGAACCCTGTATAGCCATGGCTACAGATCACAATCAGATCCGCATGACTATCGTGAGCGACGTTCAGAATCGTTTGGGCAACAACGCCCGGAAGAGCTTCCTTAAAAACATGAAGATTGGTCAGATGATGCCGTTTGATTGCCCCATCCAGGTATTCTTTGGCGCGAGCGATTTCGTTCTCTATCGTATAGATCGGGGCATTCGCGAGATACGGCGCGTATTCTGCCTGGAAACTTGTAGCATAGACGAGCGTCAGCGCTCCTCCCGTCGCATGGGCGATCCGAGCCGCGACAGGAAGTGCGCGTTCGGCCCGTGTCGAGCCATCCAGGGGAACAAGAATTCTCTTGAACATTGTGTGATCCTTTCTGGGTATTCTCCTATACTCCCTTCACCATCCGCTTTTTCATAAGAGCACCTGGGAGGATCTGAGTAGGGAGAGGATTTCTCTTTAATCAAGTGGAGTATAGAAGAGCAGTATCACAAACGTCTTACAGGCCCATGTGTTTCCCTCACAAAACGGTCACAGTGCTCTCTTCTTTTGCGATCACACAAACAATTTTTCTGGTCAAGATGCTTGTGAGCATTCTTTTTTATATCTGTGACCAGTTCGTGAGAAGCGCGTGCTTTATTGTGAGAAGCGCGTGATTTCTTCCAGGTATTCTTCAGGTGTGAAGAGAAAATGAGCTGGCGTGAGACGCAAAAGAAGAACAGCGGCCCAGGCTTCGCGACTCATCACCAATATTCAATAGGAATTGTCAATTATCAAAGAACAGAATGGAGATCATAAATCATGCGTGCATTGCAATCTATTCAGCCTCGAACGGCTATCCAGATCCCTGAACCTCCGATCGCACGCTTCCTGTTTGCAGATACTCGGATGGCCTGGTTCTGGTTACTGGTTCGGTTATATGTTGGGTATGAGTGGCTGGTATCTGGCTGGGAGAAGTTGACCGGACACTCAATTGCCATTGGCAAGTTTGGAGACCCGATTAAGGGTGGAGCCTGGGTCTTTAGTGGCCACGATGGTGTAGCAATCAAGGGATTTGTTACTGTGGCTCTGGCTCAAGTTAGTGGGCCGCATCCGGCTGTCCAGGGCTGGTATGCCGCTTTCCTACAAAACTTTGTGCTTCCCAATGCTGGCGTTTTTGCCTATCTTGTCACTTTTGGAGAGATCCTGATCGGCCTGGGTCTGATCTTCGGATTTTTGACAGGGATTGCCTCTTTCTTTGGCGTCTTTATGAACCTCAACTACCTGTTAGCTGGCACGATCAGCATTAATCCAGTGCTTGGTGCTCTGGCACTTTTACTGGTTCTGGCCTGGAGAATCGGTGGGTATTATGGAATTGATCGGTACCTGCTGCCGCTCTTAGGAACACCATGGACTGGATCGCTAGCCATAAAGAGAAAAGATGAGGCGACACCGGCTCTTAACTAGGATCATCTGGTACGTCCCTCATCTCAGAGGCTCTAAAATCTCTTATCTTTAGGAGATTTTAGAGCCTCTTTTTTCTACTGGACGCATTGTGATCTGGATGGGAGGATGGATAAAAAGCCTGTGATGTGATTGTGATACCTGGACTTTATGCTTTTGGAAAGAGGGATGCTAGCGGAAAGGATTTACATCATGACATTTGACGGTGCCCAGGCATATGAGATGCTGTACACGCATTTTCAAGATCGTATAAAGGTTCAAGAGCCTATGGCTTTACATAGCTCCTTTGGAGTCGGCGGCCCGGCTGATCTCTATATCGTGCTCCAAACACGCGAGGAACTTAAGGAACTGGTCAGCATCTGTACCCGTGAGCGGTGGCCGTTACTCATCGTCGGCGCGGGGTCCAATATCCTCTTCGCGGATGCCGGAGTGCGCGGTATAGTTGCCAGCATAGTCTTAACACAGTATCGTATTGAAGATCAGCACGATGGCACCGCTCTCATCATTGCCGAGGCAGGTGTTCATTGGTCCCAACTTGTTCCAGATCTTGTTGCGCGAGGCTGGGGGGGATTGGAATTTGCAGCGGGCATCCCAGGGACTGTCGGGGCTGGTGCCGTTAGCAACGTAGGTGCTCACAAGCAGGAACTGGAGCAGGTTCTGGAATGGATCGACGTACTGGATGCACGCGGCTGCAACAACATAGAGGAGGATTCTGTGTTTCCCGTTCTTGTTGAGAGCCGTAGCCCTGTTGAAAGCCTGGATCTTCGCTACCGGCACAGCCGTTTTCGCGAGAACCGTCTCACTCATATAGATGAGCATGGACAGATAATTCGTCCTCCTCGTGGTTTGATAGAGCCGGCAGAGCTGATCGTCGCTTTGGGAATGCGTCTTCAGCAGTGGAAGCCAGAAGCGGGAGATCAGATGCTGAAGCAACAGCAGCAGCAGCGGAAGAGTGATGATCCAGCCTCTCGACATATGGGGAGCATCTTCAAAGATCCGCCGGAGGCAACAGTGCGAGCCTTAATCGAGCAGGTAGGATTGGCGGGACTGGTACATGGGCAGGCGCAGATCGCCAAACGGAACGCCAATTACATTCTAAACCTGGGAGATGCGAAAGCAGCAGACATTCTTGCATTAATCATCCAGGCGCATCAGAAAGTGCTCGCCGATACTGGTATCCATCTGGCCTTAAACGTTGAATTATTGGGGGAATGGCAACCCGTTTGACAGAGACATTATCTGAAAAGGAGATGCTTTTATGTTTACACTATCTCAACAAAATGCACGGCATGAAGCCGGGAAAATCAAGGAAATCTTGCTCTGGGTAGCGTGGAAATGCAATTGAAGCGTCTATCAGAGCAGGTTGCACGTGAGGCGCGGGAAAGAAAAGAACATTCTGAGTGACATCATTTTTATTGGAAAGGTGGCTATCGGTATGAGTGTTTCCAAAAGCGCCCTCTGGTTATCTGTACTTATGGCCTTCTTTGTACTGATCGCGAGTAGTGCAGGTCTTTTCCTTGAACGTGTTTATCCTTTCCTGGCGTTTACAGGCATATGGACAAGATACAGCCAATCTGGTCGCGATCGCCGTACTTTTCTGTAGCTGTTACTGTATCAGCAGTATGCATGGAGATCAAACCTTTCTCTATATAGCAAAACCTGTATGTCTCTCCCTGGGTCTATGTTGATATGAACCCCGAGCGTGCGATCTCCTGACGTTTGGGTCTAGGAATGGGCGAGTCTATGCCAACGTGGACCCTACTGAAATTACCGACGTTGATTATGACATTTCATTACAATATAGTCGAATCATGGGACGATCATATCGTCCTCTAAAACGATATAAGATGACATAGAGAAATGTCCTTTATCCCAAGTATAGTTGTCTTTGTCACGAGGAATGTCTTCGTACAAAGGCCGTACGCTTTGGGAAACACACCGTTTTCCACATTGGAATTAGGAAAGGACAATTTCATTTGAGAAACTTACTTTATGCAGGAGCATTATTTGTTCTTATCGTTTGCCTTGGATCTACATTTCTTTTCCCAGGAAGTGCATTTGCAAAATCTTTAAGGTGCCCAACTCCATATTCGAATACGACTACAGTGGAATATGGTTTTACAAGTGCTCATGTGAGTGTAACTGTTTGGCGAGGATGTGATGGCGGATATTATGCGAGTGCATACAGTTTTCAAGATAGCAATGGTTTTGCATTCCATGGAACTGTAAAGATTATTAATGCTGGTGCCTCAGATGGACTCAGCACAACTTGTAACAGAGTGGGTATATGTAATAGCCCAGAACTCTATCCAGGGAGTGGCGATAGCCTCTATGCACAATATTGTAATAACAATGGGGTATTCAATGGTGACAACCCTTGTTTTTACACTTCATTCATTACTGTTTAAGTACATGAATATTTTGGAAACTGTTCCAAAATAGAACAGACCATAGATGGATTTGATGGGGCCTTTGCTGCCGATACGTACAGGAATGTCAGTAGGTGATGCAAGGTTGTTGTGGAAACGGAGGATATCTGATCTTGCATCACCCAGGGGCGTCTGCTGCTGACGTACAAGGATGTACCGGATACTCTCTCCCTGGCGTATCCCCCACTGACGGAAAGCCAGGGACCACACGCTTCAAAAACTTCCTCATATATCAGGAATAATTGCAGCAGACCGTGCCAATCTCTACATTTTTTATTCTTCCGCCTGATCCCAATGTTCTGGAGAGCGCCACAGACTCGAAAGGATCAGCTCGCGAATGAACAGCATCTCCTTCGGCAAGCGATCATACAATTTTTCAAACAGTTCTTCGTGTGAGAGGAGTTCCTGCTTCCAGTCGCTGCGGTCAACGGACATCAGCTCGTTGAACTGCTCACGGGTGAAGTCTGGCAGACCGCGCCAGTCCAGGTCCTCGTAGCGTGGCATCCAGCCGATGGGACTCTCGATGCTCACCGCACGACCATGGGCTCGCTCGACAATCCATTTCAGGACGCGCATGTTGTCGCCGAAGCCAGGCCATATGAAATTGCCGTTCGCATCACGGCGAAACCAGTTCACGCTGAAGATGCGCGGTGGGTTCGGCAACTGTCGCCCGAAGTTGAGCCAATGGTTGAAGTAGTCGGCCATATGGTATCCGATGAACGGCAGCATCGCGAATGGGTCGCGGCGCACCACGCCGAGCGTACCGGCGGCAGCAGCGGTCATCTCCGATCCCATGGTTGCAGCGGCATACACTCCATAGGCCCAGTTGAAGGATTGATAGACCAGAGGCACCCCGTCCGCACGCCGACCACCGAAGATGAACGCGGAGATGGGAACTCCTTGTGTATTGCTGGCCGCTGAATCAAGTACGGGACATTGGTCAAGCGGTGCGGTGAAGCGCGAGTTCGCATGAGCTGCCTTACGTCCACTGTCGGGCGTCCAGTCCAGACCGGTCCAATCGATCAGGTGGGCAGGAGGTGTTTTTGTCATACCTTCTGTGAGCTGTCGCACCAGTGGACCTGTTCGGGTTTACATAACGCAATCATCTCTTCAACCCAGGCGCGTAATTTGGTATTGGTGACATACGCTGGTATTTGTGTTACAGAGTCGATTGTCTGCATTATTTCCTCCAATAACTCATATGGGATGACAGCACTTTAAAAGGGAAAAATGTTGTACTTCTTACAAAAATTGTCTTTTTCTCTCGCATCTGTTGAAAGGTGGTTACAGGTCTAACCTTGCAATGTAGGCAAACTTTTCTTTCCTACCAGGAGCATAGATCTTTTGCATCACAGGACAATCTCGGAGAAGAGCATTGCTATCACAGGTACGTCACAATAGAGGGATAAGAGTTTACAGTCCTTATGGAACTTCCATGTTTATGTTTTTTATGAAATCATTCAACTCTGGTCCACCTGTTATTGGAAGATAATGAGTACAGGTGGACCAGTTTTGTTCTTTACTTTTCGTGGAATTCGGATGTCTGGAAGTGGAGGGTGTTGCTGTTCTCTTTGACGGTGCGTATGACGTGCTCTGGTGCGCCTTCTGGGAGTTCGGCGGTGATTTCCAGGGTGACGGTGACGTTGGTGCCGCTGAGGCCGGTGAGGTGCTTGACGACTTCCTCCATGATTTTGCCTGCCTCCGATGCCATCATGCGTTCATTAATCTGGACTGATCCGTAGAAGCGGTGCGGGCTTTTTGCTGCCTTCTCTACACCTGGGGTCTGGCCGTTACTCGGCACGTTGTAGGTGTTCTCTCGCACTATGTTTTTTTGTGTGGGCATACCCTGGTATGGTGGTTGTTCCTGTAAACCTGGAGTGGCGATAGGGGTTGCGGCGGCCTGTCTTGCACGTAACTTTGCTTCTTGCTCTGCCGCTTCCATCTCAAGTTGGGCGTCGGCGATCTCTGGCTTTACCAGGAGCGATTGCCCATCTATGATGATGGCAGCACTGTATCCCGCCTGGAGGTTGAGATAGCGTTGACGCTCTTCGTCCCAGCCAGAGGCATAGGCAAAGGTGTCATCGCGCCAGGATTGGCTTTGTACTCCATGCGCCATAGCATTCTCCAGAACTTTGCTGTCTTTGAGGCGCGGGAGATAGATGTAGCGAGCGAAGTTCTCGACCAGTTCTTTTGTGTTGACGTGATTGCCTCGCCAGAGCGGGATACGATCCATCTCTTGTCGCAGGCGTACGCCCGCGAATTGGGTGATGAGCAGTTCCTCGGTTCGTAGGAGATTCGTTGCACTACTGGCGAGCAGGCCAGACTTTTCCTGTCGTTGTAACTTATAGGTTCCTAATTCGATGGGACCACGTGGGTTGGTTTGCTCGGGGACAAGCAACCAGAAATAGGTTTCTGGGATAAGCGCGAGCACCCGTTCTTTGGCATCCGTACTGCGATCTTTGGCCTGTTTCCACTGGAATGCGTCGAGATTGAGCGCTTCACGTTCCTGTTCAATGGATTCCCAGGCGCGGAAGAGGCGCGTGGCCTGCTTTAGATCCTCGATGCGATTGTGGTCTGCGGCCAGGAAAATGACGGTATTCGGATAATTGCGGGGGGAGCTCCCCCGCGAGGCCAGAATTTTACGGGCCTCAACCGGAGCTGGAGATTCTTGATTGCGCTGAACATGCGGATAATGTGGTTTAAGAATGACGAGGCGTAGACCGTTGTTTTCATCGATCACATCGCCTGGGCTATCTGGGCAGGGATGGACGCTGGCAAAGTCAGCTTTCTGGCGCTGCTCAACTTTGAGATAGTTTTTGATGGTCTGATAAACGGTTTCGTCATCGTATTGAGTAGCGCGATCCTGGGCCAGACGCGTGACACTGGGCTGGGTATCGTACCAGTAGCGGCGCTCATTTTGATAAAGGTAGGTGGCCTGCTCTGTTAAACGTCGCAAGGCATCTCCGAAGATCGCAACGCTCTCTCCTGGTTGGGCGCAACTCAGTTTGATGCTTGTGTCCTGTACTCCTTTATTGGTGCTCTCCAACGTGGGCGTTGAGCTAAAGAAGATGGTGCGTGCCACCTTCCTGGTCGCGGAGAAGCGTCCAAAATTGGGATTATTGCTATCGAGGCGGCGGGGGAGAGATTGGTTGCCATCCACGTCTTTCTCGATGATTGGGACCCAGTTATCCTCTAAATACTGTGTGAACATGGATTGTACCTTGGATGTATCCAGGGGAATATTTGATGGCAGGATCAAAAGCGAGTGATCCTGCTGGGTCCATAACTCATGGACAACAGCCGCCATCAGGCGCAATACTCCACGCGTGCGCTGAAATTTAGGAATACCAGACCAATCGGTGAAGAGGCGATCAAAGAGTTCGGGATGAATAGGATAACAGTTCTTGATTCTTTGCTCGTAGGCGGCCTCACTGCACTCGGCAGGAAACTCTTGCCTTTGTGAACGATAAAATTCGGAAAATGATCGGGCGGCGGCGTCGCGCGTGGGATAAAACTGTGGTGGAATTGGCTCAAAAAGACGACGACGGACGATTTCAAACCCTTCTTCGGGATCTGCCGGACGCCATGGGGACTCAATACGCCCAAAGATATTTCTCAGGCGGCTGACGGCCTCCAGTCCACCCTCGCCTCCGGCCTCATTCACAGATTCGGGGATCGTTGCGACGACGAGAGTTTGTGGCGCAGCCTTTGCAGCCTCTGTGAGATTTTGGGCAAAGCTCAGGTTGGCCTCGAAAGAGCCAGCAGCCAGCCCATCTTTTCTATAAAGCTGGCGTACAAGCACGACCCACTCGTCAATGAGAATCAGGGCGGGACTGGCGGCGACAAAAAGCTGGCGCAGGACTTCAGAACCGGGGCTCACGCCGCGCCGATCATCTTCCGCGACCATCGCATAGCCTTCTTTGCCCAGAAGCTGCCAGGCCATCTCTCCCCACATTGTGCGGACCTCACAGCCGTCAGGCTTCCTGTCAATCTGGGCTGGCGAGAGTGCGTGACCAACAAGCACCGCGCGATTCGCCTCTGGTGCCTGAATTAGTCCGATCTCGTGCAGAAGCGGCTCGATACCAACGAGATCAGGGGCCGGTACTCCAGAGAAAAGGTGATACAGGGCCAGGAGTGAGTGCGTCTTACCGCCACCGAAGTTGGTTTGCAACTCAACTACGGGATCACCACCAGTGTTTGTCAGGCGGCGTAGCGCGCCGAGGAGCAACTGACGTAAGCCACTGGTCAGGAAGGTACGGCGAAAAAAGGCATAGGGATCGCGATATTCGTCTGTCCCAACATTGCGGTAGACCTGCGAGAGGTCCGCAGCGAACTCCGCAACCTGATAATTGCCCGATGCCACATCAGGATGTGGCGTAATAATCTGTCGCCAGGAGATAAGGCCCTTTGGTGCTGAACCATCCACAAGAGGACCGGAATTGCGTCGGGTCACATTGCGTGCCTGGCTATCGAAGCTGGTACGGAGAAGATCGGTCTTCTGCTGTTCTACCTCATCTGCCTGGGCAACGGCAGCGACTGAGGTGAGCAAAAGCTGAGCACTATCAAGAGCGCGATAGGCGATCTGCGTGCTAAAAGGCTCCTGGTGCGCCCATCTATTGCGCACATCGCGTAGTTCACTCACATAGTTGCGTTCCACATGGCCCAGCGTTTTCTTGAACACTGTATTCCAATGATTCCACATGATGAGAAAGAGTGCCTGGATATCGAGGTGCAGATCCTGTCCCTCGTCTGTGATATGGTAATCTCGCAGCGCGCTGACGGCCTCGTAACGCCAACGCGTACCATAGGTTGCTTCCATCTCACGTTCAACAAATGGCTTCAAGCCATCATTCAAAAGATCCAGAGCCCGTCCAACGCGGTCGCGGTTCGTGAAAGCCATGCCCCATGCTCCAATCTATGTACGAAACAGGTCTCCGCCGATATTATTTTATTGATTACTACAGGAATCTACGCATCGAATGACATAATTGCCTGTCGCGGCTCAACAGCGATTGTGCGAGCACTCTCATCAATGCCGGACCAGGATGTGACGAGCATATTATAATAAAGAGCTTCCTGTGCCCATCCCTTGCGCTCACAGAGGGTATAGAGGCGGTACGCGAGATCCCGCACCACTTCTCCATACCATGCGGGTATCTGTGCGAATACGCTGCCCGCGCCCTGCTCTCCCTGCTTATCAAGGGCGTGAATCATGCGCTGCATCACTTCCCAGGTTGTGAGACGTTCCTGGTCTTGAAGTTGCCGTTCCGCAAACTCTTCGCGTCTCAGTAGCCGAACATTCCCAGCCCTTGCCTCCAAAATGCCAGCGTCTACCATCTTTTGGATGGCTGTATTCTTAGCTTTTGAGAGGACCTCTGCCCGTCCATACTGTCCCTCACTCATGCCATATTCCGCAAACCACGCCAGGGCCCAGCGCGTCTCCACATCATATTCACCCTCCTGCTCTGCCAGGATATCATCCAGCTCCCGGTTGATAAGCTGTAGGGCGGTGCGAATGGAGAGTGGTGTTCCATCTGACTCTAGAACCTTGCTATAGCGAGAGTAGACAGCCATCCCCGGTCCAATGCTTGCCTGGGCAAGGTCTACAGGTGCAATCGACCCTTTCTGCATACTTTTAAGGGCATCTGCCAATTCACTGCGTAGCTCGTTGATGAATTGACGGCGTGAGGATGTTGGAGCATTGACAGGTCGGGGACGACAGACCAGTACAATGGAAGAGGCCAGAGCATTCGTACCCTGACCAACACTGCGATTTATCATCTCTGTACGCATAGGCCAGGTACCCGTAATCGTAAATCCTGCACGAATTAGAGCTTCAAGCATTGTTTCCCAACCGGTAGAAGCAACAAATAACGGCTTGTTCACAATGCTATTAGATTTGTTACTACTATCACCCTCTGATTCGGCCTGTTTAAAGGCGTAATAAATAGTGAGAGGGTAGTCTGGGTGATGGCTTGAACGCATACGCTCGAAGGCTTGACCCAGCCCATGTTCAAAAAAATCTTGTGCTCTGCGCTTACTCCCCTCAAAGCGATAGGGCGTTGCAATAAGCTCCTGACTTTTGGGAACAAGCATTGTACTAAATAGTTCTGGATAGATGCTTTGTAAAGAGCGGCGCAGCCAGACATAGAAGAAATCTGAAAGATCCGCATACCCAATATTGTCATAGTACGGTGGATCGGTCGAAATAATCGGTTGAATGATATCCGAGATAGCAGAGGTGGCGTCACGTTGCAGCGCAGAGCCGACAGTATTACAAGGAATGTTTTGGACAACTTCGACAATCCAATCAACAGCTCCTAAAAAATTTCCGGTAGATTCGCTAAAAGGATTTGCTTCCGCAAAATCCCAAACCATTGGGATCGCCTGTCGCGCAAAAGTATTACGGACTTTTACGTATCCAGTGTCCCAGGAACAAATTGTGGAGTTTCTATCTGCTAAACGATCAATAGCTAGCGCTAGATAGGTTATGATAGCATTTGCATACCTATTCACATCGAATTGCTTGTGATCTTCAAACATGTGGATAAAATCAATGTTACTAGTGAGATCAAGTAAAACTTTTTCTTTGACTTCTTGCAAAAGGTCACTAAATGTAGTGAGTGCAACTAACTGACGTGAAGTAAAAATATCTCCAAATGTAGACATATTATAAACAGGAGGAGAGAACCAGCGAGGATTCTTAGGCATTTCTTGTAGTGGTTTCCATGAAGGTAGAGATGATAATGCAACATCTTCTTGCTCTTTTATAGGAGGCAGATATAGTCGCCTACTTTTTCCCTCAGCAACGATGGAGATCAATATAGCACCCATTCTATGTTGTTTAGCTTCTTCTTTTAAATATTGCTCAGTGGCTATATTTCCACAACATAAGCACCTAAATTGTGCGCCACGCCCAACTTTGGGCGTTTCTAAAGGCATATCAGAACCATTTTTAATGGTAAATGTAATAGTAGGCGGTGTAACTAGATCATTGATAATAGGTTCAACCCAGGTTTCCTTGCCCTTTTTCTTGGAAAGCCAAAACGACGAAACTAATGGCATTTCGGCACCACAGGCCGGATTTGGACACGTTATCGTTCTTGCCCAGATCCAGGCAATCACTGTTGCTTCATTATCATCGCCGTATTCCCTGGGCAATTTTACTCTGGGATAGAGATGGCCGATGCGCTTCTCTGCCTCAGCACGCATCCATTTGCCGTAGTAGCGAATGTCATCAGCGAGACCGCCAGCATTATGCCATTCATGATTAAACAGGCTCTCTTTTGCTTCTGGATTAACAGGGGGTAAATTGGCAAATGTAGGTGGAATTTCAATCAAGGCTTTGTTGATCAGGACAGCGACAGGGTTAAGATCGCTCGCATGGGCCTCCAGGCCCAAACGTTGGGCTTCTAAGGGAATTGAGCTGCCGCCCGCGAAAGGATCGAGGACAGGTGGAGGATTGTCTCCTGTCGCCTTGCGGATCTCTGCACGTACTTTTTCCATGCACCTTTCGTCGTTGGCATTTTCCCATTTGACCATTTCTTCTATCAGATCAAAAAGACGTTTTCGCTCGGCATCCTGCTGGGCTTCAGAGAGATCAGGATTTCCAGATGGATCGTCTATAAGGGAAGCAAAGAGAACTGCTCGACAGGTTGCGAGGGGACGCCGTGCCCACCACAGATGGAGCGTCGAAGGGTGCCCATGGCGAATAGATTTCTCTCGTGCTGCCTCTTTGTTAATAGCATCGAGTGGTAGGGCGACCTCAATAAGTTTTTTGCGGTACGATGTCATAGTACTGGGACAGCTCCTTTGCTTAGCAGGCGGAAGAGATCATAGATCACGCTGGTCGCGTTAAAATCAGGCTCTTTATCAAAAGGTTTCGATATATAATATGTTTTCGTTGATTCACCATTCACAAGCACAACTGCCAGGAAGAAGTCATCGGGCCGATTAAGGGCGGTGAGTATCTCATTTTTCGTCACGATCACGTTTTTTGCGTTATGGACGCGGCCTTTCACCTCGATAAAGCGCAGCTTGCCGGTCGCAGGATCTTGCGACTCGATATCATAGCCGCATTTGTCCGTGCTGACATCGCGTGGCACAAAGCCATAGCGCCGCTCCGCCTCCATGACAGCTTGCATTGCTTGCCTTTCAATATCAGCAGTCTCGCGCGCGAACTCAATGGGATCGTCTGCGATGCTTTCTCCTTGCAAGCGTTTCAGCAAGCCAATGGGGATGACGAGAACCCCTCCAACGACGATCGGTGGTAGTGCCGAAAGGTTGCGCTCCTGTTCTAGTTCCTGTTGCCTCCGCTTTAGACGTGCGAAGAGCTCCTGGGCCCGCTGGCGAGCATTTTGAGAATTCAGTTTTGCATTGCCTTTTTTGCCCTGCTTCTCCTGCTCTTCCAGCACAATAGAGCGGTTATCCCAATAGCTGATTTCTGTCGTCAGTCGCTCGTTCACGGCGGCGCTCGTCCTATTAATTTGAGTTTCCCGACGCTGACGAACCTCATCAAGGTGTTGTCGAGCGAGCTGGGCGATCGCATAATTGCGTGCCTGGACCTCTACGTTGTCTGTAAGCCACGGCTGGTCACGGAGTGCGGGAGCCAACGCCAACTCATCATCGCGGAGCTTACGATAATCAAGGAAGGGAGCGTAACCGGCTGGATGAATAGTACCGCTGACATCGATCTCAATAAATTGAAGCTGGCGTGAGACGGTACGCCGCTTGCCATTAGTATCCAGACTGGCATCCTGAATGCTATGCTCAAGATAAAAGAGGACGCGGGCCTCCTCGCTCTCATCCTTCTCATTGACCAGAATAGTTCCCTGTTTAAACAAGGAGCGGTAACGGTCCAGCACGAGATCAATTGTAGCGTCAAGCAAAGGGTGCCCAGGGCAAACAAGGGCGGCAAGAGGTTTACCAGGGACGTTTACCAATTCTTTTTCAAAGGTAATACGTTCATAGCTTTGCTGAATATGGGCGCGACGGCCTGAATGTGTGTTTCGGTTACGGATGTCAGTGGGGACATGTTTGATTTCATAACGGTGCGGCTCTCGCTCTACATAGCGGCCACCAAGATGTCTAAGGGCCTCAAGGAAAAAAGAGCCAATAAAGTGAGGTTGCAGACGATGAGCCAGCGCGCGCTCCATCTCCTCACGAATATGCAGGATGCGCACCTGATCCATAACCTCGTGGGTGAGGGCGCGCTGTTCTAAAAGTTTCTGTAAGTGTTCGTGGTCAAGAGCCCCTTCCACAACCCGGTACAAATTCATCCGTACCTCGGGTTGGTCACCGTAACGAATGGCATCAATCATCAGATCGCGCAGAGGTCGGTTATCAAAAAGCACATCACCTAACACATTGAAGATCTTACCACCGAGAGAGGCCTGCTCATCTTCCAGCTTGTTCATCAGCGTTTGAAAGACTTCGCCTTCTCGTGTCTCGCTGGCTACAAGATTCCAGAGGTGGCAAACCTCTGTCTGCCCGATACGATGGATACGGCCAAAGCGCTGTTCGATCCGGTTGGGATTCCATGGCAAGTCATAATTCACCATCAGATGAGCTCGCTGAAGATTAATGCCTTCTCCGGCTGCATCGGTTGCAACCAGGATCTGCACATCCTTATTCTGAGTAAAGGCTTCCTGGGCACGCGCGCGATCCTCGCGTTTCACCCCACCGTGGATCTTCACAACCGCCTCTTCCCGACCCAACATTATACTGATCCGTTCCGCGAGATAGTTCAGAGTATCGCGATGCTCCGTAAAGATCACCAGCTTGCGACGGTGGCCCTGGCTATCAAACATCTCAGCATTCTCTTTTAGCAGGCTGGCGAGCTCCTCCCACTTGCGATCGGAGCCGCTTATACGAACCCGATATGCCAGATCCTCTAGGATTCTCAAGCACTCGATTTCAATTTCAAGCTCCTTAATTGTCCCGGCTGCCGAAGCCTGATCCACCACCTGTTCCTCCAGGTCCTCAATCTCCGCTGTAGGTGCCTCATCCAGATCATCTACATCATCGGTATACAAAAAAGGAAACTGCTGGAAGAGATCCACCTCATCCTGTTGCTTTTTCTGTCTGGCCGTCTGGAGGCGCTGCCGTAAACGCTTGCGGCGGCGACGCAGAGATTGATAGATCGCCTCCGGTGATGAGGCCAGACGGCGCTGAAGGATCGTCAGAGCGAAGCCAACTGTCCCCTTGCGTCCATTATTCTGGAGAGCATCCGCGCGATTGAATTCTTGACGAACGTAGTTTGTCACCTCTTCATAGAGTTTCTGCTCAAGAGGGGAGAGGCTATAGTTCACGCCATAGGCCCGGCGCTCAGGAAACAGAGGGCGGTTCTCAAAAGTATAGAGCTGCTCCTTCACCAGATGGCGCATAATGTCTGAAACATCGACTTTGGTGACACCCTCGCGGAAGCGGCCCTCAAAGCGATCTTTATCGAGGAGGGAAAGGAAAAGCTGGAAATCCTCTTCTTTCCCATTATGTGGCGTTGCCGTAAGAAGGAGAAGGTGACGAGTTATCTCATCAAGTGATTGCCCAAGTTGGTAGCGCTTCGTATACTTGACCTCGCCACCAAAGAAAGTCGCCGACATCTTATGAGCCTCATCCACCACAATCAAATCCCACTCTGTTAGCTTGAGCTTTTCCTGCAAATCCTCATCGCGTGACAACTTATCCAATCGTGCAATACAAAGAGGCAGATCGTTAAAGGGATTTCCCAAGGCAGAGGACTCGATACGATCGTTCGTCAGAATTTCAAATACCAGTTGGAAGCGTTGGAGAAGCTCATCCTGCCATTGTTCGGTCAGATTTCCAGGAGAAATAATCAGGCAACGATGGAGATCACCACGGATCATCAACTCTTTGATCAGCAGGCCCGTCATAATCGTCTTGCCTGCACCTGGATCATCGGCCAGCAGATAGCGCAAGGGCTGCTTCATCAGCATCGTCTCATAGACGGCGGTAATCTGGTGTGGCAGAGGCTCTACCAGAGATGTATGCACAGCTATCAATGGATCGAACAGATAGGCTAAGCGGATACGATAGGCTTCCGAGACCAGACGGAAATTTGCACCATCGGCATCAAAGCGCCAGGGAAGCTCTTTCGCCACCACCTCTAGCTGTGCAATGCGATCCTGATAGAGGAGCTCCCTGCCCAACTGTTCTGTGACATCTTTATACACGACCTCAGCGCCAATATCTCCATAAGGAGTCACACTAATAATCGTCACGGGATCATTGCCAGGGAGGAGTCCGCGTATTAGAGCGTCAGCCTTCAGATCCGCTAATTGAGCCACAGCAGCGACCTCTTTCTTCCAGGCTCATCAAAATGAAGCAAAGACGATCATAGTAGATAGATTCAGTCTTGTCAAGCAATAGAAGCATAAAGAGGTAGGGTAGAAGTAGATATTCTTCAGTTATCATATCTATTCTCAACCAACTCTCAACCTTGTTACAACTATCTTTTTGTACACTTTTCACTCAGGAGAAGCTCGTATAAAGATTTCTTCCTCTTGCTACCCCTTTTCATATGATTACTGTTTGCAACGTCAACCAAAGATTACAGCTTAATGACATTTTGTATTAGATCTCAAGTTACCATGAATAGATACAAGGTGGATATTGATAAAAATAAATTGATTGTGCAAAAAATAACCTCTGATTTGCCTACCACGATTGTAGTATTTGATTTTATATCTCTATGGAGTAGTTTACTATGTAACCGTTGAACCGCTATCTGTACCAGGAGGACTGTGATAGTGTTGGGAAAGGATAAGATATGCCTCGTCAAAAGTATCATAAAGATCGTGTGTATCAGATGGTTGGGGAGCCAGGACCAGGAGCGATAGCGGTCGGGTATGTTCGTTACAGTTCGGAGTTGCAAGATCCGACTACAATTGCAACGCAGAAGCGGTGTATAACAGAATGTGCCGAAAAAAAAGGCTGGAAAATTTCGCGTTGGTATGAGGAACCAGAGCAGAGCGCGAAATACGAGGAGATCGAGCAGCGTCAAGTCTTTGCACAGACGCTCAACGAAGCTGGAAAGCAATTCCAAATAGTTCTTTGTTACATGAATAACCGCTGGTCTCGTAACGTAGTTGTAGCGTATACTTCGCTGATACAGTTGAGGAGAGCACGTGTCTGGTGGGCGACCGCCGATGGTTTGTGGGATATTGATAAGGTGCAGCAGGATGGGTTTGATGTGGCCTTTGCCGTCGATACGCAAATGAATGCTACTTATATTCGTCAGCTTTCAAAACGAACAATAGACCGAAAAGAAGATCGTGCCCGAGAAGGCTATCATAACGGAAGCATTCCCTTTGGTTATACAGATCCTGAGTATCCGAAAGCTCCTGATGGAGCGCCATCAACTTGGAGACCAATCAGGATGCCTGTTGGCCCTGCCCCGGTGACGTTTCCTGCATTAGTGCGTATAGGAGAGCTTGTAGCGGAAGGCTGGACAGACAGAGCAATTGCTGACGAAATGGAAAAGGGGGGTTATCTCTCGAAAACAGTGCGTTTTGGCGAACGAGCTTTGACAAAGGATACCATAGCTGCTATACGACGTTCATGGTTTCCTAGAGAATTTGCTCCTGGTTCGGACCACGGTACTATAGATACGCCATCGGGCGAACTGGTTGAAGGAAGACATCAGGCTGCATGGCCGTATAAACTGTGGCAGAGGATGGTGGAAACGAAGGCAGGCCAGTACCGCCGTCCCAGAAAAGAGGCTCAGAGAAATCCCTATGAGTTCAGCCGTATCATTGTGTGTGCTTCATGCCGCCGTCCTCTCAGGGTTGCAGTGGGAAGTGGAATACACTATTATCGGGATACGAGTGAGGAGAGAAAGTTAGGGTGCTCTGCTATGGGCCGTCTGTGGATAAAATGCTCGATGGTGGCCTCGCAATTCGGGGATATTTTGAGTGGTTTTTATCTTCCTGAGTCTTGGCGTGAGGTGATTGCAGAACGGTGTAACACGCAGATTGCAGAGAACACTTCTGTTGAACAAGTGGTACACCGTCGGGCCGAACTTGAAGCCGAACAAAAGAGGTTGGTTTCTGTCTTCACGAAGGGATATATGACAGAGCAGGACCTGGATATACAAATGGAACGCATCCGAGGGGAACTATTCATACTACCCGTGCTGGTGGTACAGAGTCCAGAGGAGATGATGCAGGCGGCTATTTCTGCCGCTGAGACGTTGGCACATATGGCTGACTACTGGGATGATGCAGAGGTGGAGGAACGTCGGGATATAATCTGGTCACTTCTGACACTTGAGGGTTTGGTTTATGATCTTGAGCGGCGTGTTATCGTTGGGCTTTTTCCTCGTGAAAGCATGTTGCCAGCTCTAGCTTTAGGATTGGAAAACACTAGTAAGTGGGAACAGCGTGATAGCGGTATCTGGCTCCGACAGGAATCCTGGCCTCCAAAAATAGAGCGTGATAGTCCTCGCCTTCCTCCTCCGCATCCTTCTAGTCTGACACCTAATCAGCAACAAGAAGCCAGGTCGCTGGTTGAAAATGGCATATCGTTGCGGCAAGTGGCAAAGCAGTTCGGGGTATCATATGGTGCAATCTGGCGGTTGATGAAAAGGTAGGTGTAGAGGAGTTTGAGTGTAAAAAGAGAGAGCGTAAGGTTATTACGCTCTCTACTTACGACGGAACCGACGGGATTTGAACCCGCGATCTCCTACGTGACAGGCAGGCATGTTAGACCACTACACCACGGCTCCTTGTCGTTTTCGAGAGGCTTTTATACTTCCCGATCACAGATAGGATAATAACAGAGCGGATGCGATCTGTCAAGCGTTTTTCGCCGATATTTTGAAAATTCCTGGTTGGCATTGAATTACTCCTCTCCCTGTAGTATCTTCTGTACAGGCTTCGATATGATGGACTACCTTTCTAAAAGGATGAGCGCTGATCGAAACCCCTCTCTAGAAAATTACGTCTCTTAGCTAAGAGCGCTTGCAGTTGTTGGTTTTAGTGAATGAAAGGAGCAGGATGGTGGCGAAAGATATTCTGGTTGATGGCTATAATGTGATTAAAAATAATGCGGCGTTTAAGTTTGTGGAGGCCAAAAGTCTGGCGGCGTCCCGCGAGGCGCTGATTACGCAGATGGTGAGTAAGTATCGGCACACCCCGCATCGTGTGACGATTGTGTTTGACGGGGATGGCGACTATGAGCAGAAGGTTACCGATCGCCGCATCGGGATTATTTATTCTAAACGTGGCGAGACTGCCGATAGTGTGATTGCCCGCCTGACGGCTCTGTGGCGTGTGGAGAGCCGCGAGGTGGAGATGTATAGCGACGATGGTGAGGTTCGCTTCGCGGTGACTAGCGAGGGTGGACAGGCCTATCGCACAAAGACTCTGACGACCTATCTTAATGCTCCCTCACAGGATGTGGCCTTGAAGTATCAATATCGACAGAAGGCCCGACGCGATTACGGTCTGGACCCCAGTTGCAAGATTGAAGACGATCTTGACGATCAGTCCCCCAAAGGTAAGAAAAAGTCACCACGCCGCCGCAAGTAGCTGCGCAATGACTCCCCATTCAAAAACTACTGTTTTGTGACCGATGAGACATCTTTAACTGGCAGGGTAGCGTCAACTGGGACGGGTTCGGCTGGTTGGGGTAGGGGCAGGGCCTTTTTTTTCTTATTGAGGCCCAAACGGGTACGGATCACGTAGGTGAAGCCTTCAATAAAAATAAGCTTTGACATCTTGGACTGGCCAACGCGGCGATCCATAAAGACAATCGGGGTCTCGACAATACGGAAGCCTTTGTTGCGCACTCGATAGGCCATCTCTACCTGAAAGGCGTAGCCCAGAGATTGCACGCCATCCAGATCGATCGCTTCCAAAACTTCGCGCCGGTAGAGCCGGAAGCCAGCAGTACAATCATGAACATCCATGCCCAGCATAACGCGCGCAAAAATATTGCCGCCACCGCTGATTAAACGACGGATCAATGACCAATTGGGTGTCGCGCCTCCAGGAATGTAGCGGGAGCCGATCACCAGATCCGCCTGCTCGATCTTCTGAATGAAATCGGGTAGATAGCGGGGATCGTGCGAGAAGTCGGCATCCATCTCAAAGGCGGCGTCATACATATGCTCGATCGCGTATTTGAAGCCCGCAATGTAGGCGGTTCCCAGGCCCAGTTTCCCGGCCCGGTGCAGTGTCAGAACCTGTGGGCTTTGAGCATGAAGATCATCAGCCAATTGGCCGGTGCCGTCAGGCGAATTATCATCAACGATCAGAATATCGGTCTGGGGTAAATAATGAAAGATCTGCTCAATCAGCGAGGGAAGGTTCTCTCGCTCATTATAGGTAGGAATAATAATTAGCGTTTTCATGAAATTTCTCCCGTGTAGTGTAAAACCGATTGCTCTGTTGTCGGTTGAGTCGAGATTGGTGTAGTGGAGTCAGCAGAGGATGGCATATGTTCCTCCGAAATGGTGTGTGGCGAGAAAAGAGGAACATGTGTTATCAGACGGAAACAGGCCAGTGCCAGGAAGCCAAGAGCCAGGCCGAACCAGAGCGTACTGAAACGGATCAGAAGTGTGGCCGCGCCACCTAGCGCAGCTAATGGAGAGACCAGTAGATGGGTTAACCCGAGAATACTCCCGTCTGCTGGTCCGAGTCCACCGGGAAGCCCTGTGGCTGATCCTATCAGTGACGAGCAGGCCAGAATGAACGCACTTTTTATGAGCAGGTCACTAGAGGCAGGAATCCCCAGACCAAGATAGACGCAGTAAAGAGCTAGACACTCACCAGACCAGGAGATCAGGCCAATCCCGATCGCTAGAAGGAGTGGTCGCCAGCGCAGCAAGATATAGGCACTCTCATAAAACGCATGAGTGAATGCTGAGAGCCGTTTCAGGGGTGGTAGCTTCGCCGCAGCATCTATAAGCCATAGCGAGAGGGCCCGGTTCTGGATCACAGTGATCCCGGCGGCCCCCAGAATCAACAGGAGTAAGAGGATCTCCCATCCCGCGCGATAGAGTATCAGGCCAGTGGCAGCCAGTCCCAGCATCGCAATCCCATCGGTCAAGCGCTCGGCCACAATAATCGGTGCGGTTCGACTAATCGGAGCGCCGTGAGCTCGCTTCAAAAGGTAGGATTTCAGAAGTTCGCCTACTTTGCCAGGGGTAATTGCCATCGAAAGTCCCGAGACAAAGATCAACAGGCTAGAGCGCCAGGGGATCTTCAGATCCAACCGTTTAAGATAATACTGCCACTTTAAGAAGCGACCTATATAGTTTAGCAGAGTCAGGCAGAGCAGCAGAGGCAGAAATTGCCATCGGAAATCGGCCAGAGCTGTCAGCATTCTGGGCGCGTCAGCATAGAGCGCGATAGTTACCAGGACCGCGACGGCCAGCAGGCCAGAGAAGAGAAGACCTCTGCGAATTCTGCGATCAAGCAAAGCGAGAAACTCCCTATTAAGGTAGTAGGTACAGAATGACAATAATGATAGCTGTACACAAAAGAACGGTTATACGCATGTGACGGTCACGGATCAGAACCTCCTCGGGGCTTCCTCCCTCCATACGCATGTGAACCAGGTAGAGGTAACGGAATATCCCGTAGAGCACCAGTGGGATGGTAATCATCAGGCGATGGTCGCCAGTCGGGCCTTGAAAAGTATACAAGCCGTATGCAATGATTGTCGCAGTAATCACAATGGTTGTCATCTGGTCTAGCAAAGGTAGGCTATACTCTCGAAGAATCAGTCGATGATCGCTGGCCGTGTCCTGCAAAAGAACCAGCTCGTGCCGGCGCTTTGCCAGAGCCAGAAAGAGGGCGAGCAGAATCGTTACCAGATAGAGCCAGGGAGAGATCGAAACCGGGATCACCACCGTACCGGCCAGAATGCGAAGGACAAAGCCGGTCGCGATAATAAAGACATCTAATAGGACCACATGTTTAAGGTGGGTGTTATAGAGCACCATCATTAGCAGGTATGAGATCACCGTCAACGTGAAAAGCAGGGAGCCACCACCCAGATTCGCAAAGAGATCCGGTGGGTTGCTAATAGGGACCACAAATAGTAATCCGCACAGACTGGCGCAGAGCAGTAGCAACAGACAGATGCCCCCGATCGCCCAGGAGCGGGGCAGATGCCCTGAAGCCAGAGGGCGGTAGCGTTTCGTCGGGTGCAGGCGATCCTTTTCAACATCGAAAAGATCATTTAAAAGATAAGTACAACTGGAAGCAAGACAAAAAGCAAGAAATGCTAGCAAGGCTCTTCCAAACGCAAAGGGATTAAACAGACGTTGAGCAAAAACCAATCCGACAAACAGAGAAAGGTTTTTCGTCCACTGGCGGGGCCGCATGCCAAGAAAAAGCGCGAGCAGACGTGAGCCTCCGCCGACGGGTGTAGGAGAGGTCATGGAAGGAGAGGCTTGTTCTACCTCAGGAAGCGTCTTGAGCCGCAGCTGATCACGATTTTTTGTCAAAATAAACCCCAGTCAAAGACTACAAAGGCACAAAGCGGTCTCGCATATCCACAATTCAAAAGCTAATAGATCCGGCCCTCCAGTTCCGCTATCTTATGCAGTGTGATTTTGTGCTTATCGGTACTGATATAATTTTTATCCATGAAATAGCCCATTACCTTATTGACACTCTCGCGCGAAGCTCCGACCAGGGCCGCGAGCTCTTGCTGAGTCAGGCGCATATTGATCAGTACACCTTCCTTATTGGTTTCGCCATGCTCATTCGCCAGATCGAGCAGCTTTTTTGCCACGCGACCGTAAACATCCAGAGAAATCAGATCATCGATCATCTGATCCGTTTTGCGCAGACGTTTTGAGAGCACACCCATTACCTGGATTGCGATTTTAGGACTACGCATAATCGCATTGTGGAAATCGTTGCGCTGAAGCGTATAGCATTCCACCTTCTCGATAGCGGTAGCATCGGCGGAGCGGGGAAGTCCATCTAAGAGCGCGAACTCGCCAAAGTAGTCGCCAGTCTTAAATACCACTAGCGATATCTCCTGCCCATCCGGGCTGCTCCACCCGATTTTGACTTTGCCTGCTTTAATTATATAGAGTACCTGACCAGGATCGTCGCGATGAAAAATAATCTCGCCAGATTTGAAGGTGCGCCTTCTCGCGACCGCCATCAGCTCTGTAATATCTTGATTATCGAGATCCGCGAAGAGGGGAACCTGCTTGAAATAAAGGGAATCGCCTCCAACACTCATATAAAAACCTCAGCTTCCAAAGAAAACTTTCTCCCGACGCAAGAGCGACGTGACAGAAAGGCAAGTTACAGACTGCTACCTGTTGATATTAGCCTACTTTCAGGAGTGATGCAAGACTGTACTATAACCATAATGTTTCTTATCGCTAGTACTTCCGGTAAGACCTTTATTTGAGATTGGCAATCATCTCTACAATATATTAGTATACACAATATAACCTTATATCTTATAGTAAGGGAATAGGCAGCAGAGGCTTATCTTAAATGTTTGCTCATTGTTATTCTGAGAATACAAACTAGCTAAATTGTTGGCATTTACCTTCATATTTAGTCATATGTAGTGATTATAATCGCTATATATGGAGTTGGTATGAAGGTAAATACACGCAAAAGCTTGATAAGAAAATTCCCGATAGAAAGATCTTTACAGTCGATAGATGCGCTAACGAATATTTTTATTAGGGAAGAATATAAGCTGCATAAGGAGCCTCAGGTAGAAGATGGCTGGCAAAAATGGATAAGTGCTATCAAAACCGTTGGACCCATTTTTCTGGGGACGCGTCTCGCGATACTATTCATTAGCTATTTTTTTACATTGTTCATTTATTCTAAGCCCTCGTCACATTCGCGATCGTCTAGTGATCTATTTTTGCGCTTCATTCAATGGGATAGTGTGCATTATATACATATCGCTCAATACGGGTATACTAATAATGCTGGAGTTTCAAACCCTCGTGGGACCGTATTCTTTCCTCTCTATCCCCTTTTAATACACGTACTAAATGTTATCACAAAAGCAGATTTCGCCATTTGTGCATTAATAATCACAAATTTGGCCGCCTTTGGATTACTAGTTGTGTTCTATCAATTAACAAAAGAAGAGTTTGGTGCCTCAGCAGGTTTTAGGACGGTGCTGGCGCATGTTCTCTTTCCATCAGCTTTTTTTCTTATAGTAATTTATAATCATTCGTTGTTTCTTTTCTTAAGCGTCCTCTGTTTTTACTATATAAGAAAGGGAAATTGGTGGTTAGCTGGCCTTTGTGGTTTTTTTGCGAGCCTGACGAGATCATCGGGATGCTTTTTATGTTTCCCATTTCTATATGAATACCTGCGCCAACATGAATTCAGTCTGCGTACATTTAATCTCAGAAAATTGTTGAACCCTGGCATTCTGGCAATCGGTCTGATTCCGGCTGGAACGTTATTGTTCGCCTGTTACTGTTATTCTAAATTCAACGATTTTCTCTCTTTTCAACATGCGGAGGAGGCCTGGCGACGCTGGTTAGATGTTCCCTGGTATGCTCTTGTGCAAACTGCGAATGCTATAATTGTCAATCCATTGTTATCATATCAAGGGGTTCGGGCACTTGCGGATCTCTTTCCAGTGTTATTTACGCTTCTCCTGGTTGTTCTGGGCTTTGTCGGGCCCTGGAAATTTTCGAAAGAGAAGCTTGTTTATCCACTTTATGGAGCGTTGGTATTTCTCTTTTTTCTAAGTGAGCCTACCCATACCTCGTTTGTAATGGAGTCTCAGGGAAGGTATATGCTGGAAGTGTTTCCAGCTTTTATGGTCATGGGAAGGATAGGGAAAGCAAAGCCGCAATGGGGAATGCTTTATGTATTTAGTGCTTATGGACTCCAAATTCTTTTCCTACTACAATTTATGCTAGGAAATTGGGTAGACTAGGAGGAGTGGGAAGAAGTTTTTTTCCACTGTTTGCTTTGTTTGTTGGTTTTAGAAAAGAGTCATCTAGATAAAATTGAATCTAAAATGAACCCGTTCGGAGGGATATGTATGGGTACGGAGTCACTTCATGAATTAGAAGGCTACTCAGCAAAGACTAAGGTAAAGGTAGAAGCATTGCCTCGGGCGATGGATCAAGAGGAACAGGGCTGGCGAAGCTGGTTGCAGATAGGGAAAGTTATTCTGCCGATATTTTTAGCTACTCATTTAGCCGTCCTGTTTGTCTCCTATTTTTCTGTCTTATCAGATATATCTGATGCTGCGCATCCCTTGCTATCAAGGCCCGCGATTGATTTTTTTAATCACTTTATGCGATGGGATAGTGGCAATTTTATTCATATTGCTCGATCTGGTTACACTTCCGATCATGGTGGGGCGGACATCACACGAACGGCTTTTTTCCCCCTCTATCCGATGCTTATTCGCTTACTGTCGTGGATACCCGGCCTGACTCCTGAAAGCAGCGCTTTGATTATAGGCAATCTTGCCGGTTTTGGTTTGATTGTTGTATTGTACAGGCTGGCGAAAGAAGAGTTTAATGCCGGCGTGGGGTACAAAACCGTTCTGGCATTGGTCCTGTTTCCATCGGCCTTTTTTCTCATTGTTGCTTACAATGAGTCATTATTCTTATTTCTCGTGCTGCTTTATTTTTATCATCTAAGAAAAGGGAACTGGTGGCTGGCCGGAGTTTGTGGGTTATTCGCGAGCCTGACCAGATCGGCGGGCTGCTTTTTGTGTTTGCCGTTCCTTTATGAGTATCTCAGACAACACGAGTTTCGTCTAAAACGCCTTCGTCTTCGACAGATAGTGCGACCCCAGGTGCTCGCGATAAGCCTTATCCCAATTGGGACGGTCCTGTTTGCCTGTTATTGCTACTATCGCTTCAATAATTTTCTTGCGTTTCAGCAGGTTCAGCAGGGGTGGGGGCGTTGGCTAGACTATCCCTGGTTTGGTCTTTTTCAGGCCTTTAGTGTTCTGGTAAGACTCCCTTTTTTAAGCTATGGAAGCATCAGAACAATGGTGGATCTCTTACCAACTCTGCTTATTGCTACCATGCTTGTCTTAGGCTTTGTTGGCCCGTGGAGATATCCTAAAGAGAAGCTGGTGTATCCTCTATGGGGTGCGTGTATATTCCTTTTCTTTTTAACCGTTCCTTCCCATAAAATTTATTCTATGGAGGCCCAGGGACGATTTATGTTAGAGCTTTTTCCTGCCTTTTTGATGCTAGGGAGGATTGGGCAAGCGAAGCCACAATGGAGTCTATTCTATCTTTTTCCTGCCTATGCGATGCAGGCTTTGTTTCTCGTGCAGTTTATGCTCGGACATTGGATGGTCTAGTCTAGATGGGTAGGAATTCCCTGGTATTTTTCTCTATATTTATCTTTTTTGTTGCATATTCTGGTATTTACATATATACATATAAATAGGAATATTGAAAGGACTAGTATGAGTATAGAGTCACTTCGTGAATTGAGTAGGTTTTCACCAAAGACTGAGATACAGGTAAGAATAGTCTCTCAGGATGTTGATATAGAAGAACGCTGGTGGTGGAAATGGTGGCAGGCAGGGAAAGTTGTGGGACCAATATTTTTAATTACGCGCTTGGTAGCGATGTTTGTCTCTTACTTTTCTATTTTATCTGTTATATCTGATGCCTCTCAACCC
>CAXTTV010000002.1:65548-73504 GCA_964247295.1 uncultured Ktedonobacteraceae bacterium
GTTTACGCACTTTGTTGGTTGGGATAGTCAGCACTACATTCATATTGCTCGATCCGGATATACCTCCGACCTTGGTGGACCAGATATCATACGAACGGCTTTCTTTCCCTTTTATCCGATGCTTATTCGTATTCTATCCTGGATTCCTGGCTTGAATCCGGTGCACAGTGCTGTACTTATAGGCAATCTGGCGGCCCTGGGCTTAATGGTTGTGTTGTACAGATTGGTGACGGATGAGTTTAATGCTAACGTCGGATATAAGACAATTTTGGCAATGGGAGCCTTTCCGGCAGCCTTTTTTTTGATAATGGCGTATAACCAATCGTTATTTTTGTTTCTGGTTGTGCTTTGTTTTTATCATCTAAGAAAAGGGAACTGGTGGCTAGCTGGAGTTTGTGGATTATTCGCGAGCCTAACCAGATCGGCGGGCTGCTTTTTGTGTTTGCCGTTCTTTTATGAGTATCTCAGACAGCATGATTTTCGTGTAAAAAGGATGAATCTGCGTCAGTTGATCCGGCCTCAAGTGCTCGCAATTGGCCTTATTCCAATTGGGACGTTGCTGTTTTCCTGCTATTGCTACTATCGTTTTCATGACTTTCTCGCCTTTCAGCACGTTGAAAAGGTCTGGCTGCGTTGGCTGGACTATCCCTGGCTTGGCATCTACAATGCCCTAAAGGACATAGTGACTCTCCCGTTCTTAAGCTACGGAAGTGTCAGAATAATGGTAGATCTGCTACCGACACTCTTAATGTTAGTTCTGGCTATTTTAGGATTTGTGGGCCCCTGGAAATATCCTAAAGACAAGCTGGTGTATCCACTTTTTTGCGCGTTCCTATTCCTGTTCTTCTTGAGCGCTCCCGCTCATAAGTTTTTTACAATGGAATCGCAAGGGCGCTATATGTTGGAGCTGTTTCCTGCTTTTATTGTATTGGGAAGGATTGGGCAGGCGAAGCCGCAATGGGCACTGGCTTACCTGTCTATCGCCTACGCAATGCAGGTTCTGTTTATGGCCCAGTTTATGATAGGCCACTGGATGGTCTAAAGTAGATTTCAAAAGAGCAGGAGTACCGTTGTGGTATCCCTGCTCTTTTTTGAGAATGGTCAGGCAGTTTCGATATCGGCGACCTTCTGAAGACCTAACTCCTGTACCGAGGTCTCGCGCATCTTGAATTTCTGGATCTTGCCGGTGATGGTCATGGGAAACTCTTCCACAAAACGAATATAGCGGGGAACTTTGTAATGAGCGATCTGCCCCCGACAGAATTCTTTGATTTCCTCCTCAGTTGTTTGCGCGCCAGGCTTGAGTTTGACCCAGGCAACCAGCTCCTCGCCGTATTTAGGATCAGGGACGCCAACCACTTGCACATCGCTGATCGCCGGATGGCTGTACAAAAACTCTTCAATTTCACGGGGATAGATGTTCTCACCACCCCGGATCACCATATCCTTGATACGGCCAACGATATTCACATACCCCTGGGTATCCATAGTTGAGAGGTCGCCCGTATGCATCCAACTGGAGGCGTCGATCGCGCCATCGGTGGCCTCAAGATTGTTCCAGTAGCCTTTCATGACGCTGTAGCCCCTGGTGCAAAGCTCGCCTGTCTCTCCGATCGGCAGGACCTGCCCAGTCGCGGGATCAACGATTTTGACCTCCAAATGAGGGTGGACCTGACCAACGGTGCCGACGCGTTTCTCCAACGGGGCGTCTATCCGCGTCTGGGTGCTGACTGGTGAGGTCTCGGTCATACCATAGGCGATTTCTACCTCGCGCATATGCATCTTATCTATGACCTGACGCATCACCTCAACGGGGCAGGGCGAGCCCGCCATCAGGCCGGTTCGCAGGCTTGTGAGATCAAATTTCTGGAAATCGGGGTGAGCCAGCTCGGCGATAAACATCGTGGGGACGCCATAAAGGGCCGTGCATTTTTCTTCCTGCACCGTCTCCAGCACAGCCAGGGGATCAAAGCCCTCGGAGGGATAGAGCATTGCGGCCCCATGCGTCACGCAGCCCAGATTGCCCATGACCATCCCAAAGCAGTGGTACAAGGGAACAGGGATGCAGAGTTTGTCCCGCTCGGTAAAGTGTTGGAGCCGGGCCACAAAATAGCCATTGTTCAGGATGTTGTGATGGCTGAGCGTCGCCCCTTTGGGGAAGCCAGTCGTGCCACTTGTGTATTGAATATTGATAGGATCGTCGAACTCTTGCTCGCGTTGGTGCTGGACCAGTTGTTCCTCACCAATAGCATCGCCAGCGGCCAGCAACTCATCCCAGGTAAACATCCCAGGAACTTTCTCCGAGCTCAGGCGGATCACTGCGCGGAGATCTGGCAGGCGTTCAATCTTTAGTTGTCCTGGGGTTGCGTGGGCGATCTCCGGGATTAGCGTCTGGATCATCTCTGTGTAGTTAGAAGATTTGAATGCAGGTGCCATCACCAACCCGCGACAGCCTGATTGTGCCAGCACATATTCCAACTCATGCAATCTATATGAAGGATTGATATTTACTAAGATAACTCCCAGCTTACTGGTCGCGAACTGTGTGATCGTCCACTCGGTCCGATTGGGCGACCAGATCCCGATCCGCTCGCCTTTCTGCAATCCCATCTGGAGCAATCCACGGGCGCACTGGTTTACCTGAGCGTGCAGTTCTCGATAGGTGTAGCGAAGCCCCTGCTGACGTGAGATCAACGCTGGCTGATCTGAAAAGCGGGCGACTGTCTGATCAAAAAGATCGCCGATTGTCAGGCCGAGTAGGGGAGTATCGCTGGTTCCACTGGCATAACTCCATTGGGCTTCCATTTGAGCGTTTGAGGGAGACGAAGAACTCTCTTGCATAGTAGACATAAAAATTTCTCCTGAAAAGGAAACACACTGTCGTAGCTAAGAGAAGATATGGGGCAAGTACGCTTGCACTCAAGCGTACTGAATATAGAAGGAAAAATCAAGAGAAGCACAGCTCTCCTGTTAAAGAGGGACGTACCGTGAGGACGATGGGCCTCTATCTATAGTGTTCGGAAGTCTGGTCTGAGGTAGCTTGTTGAGAACTATTCGAGGTGCAGCGTAGATCAAATTGTGCTATAATATCAGAGCATGAAGGTCGGAATTAACATTCTATTTGCGACATATATCTCATTCAGAGAGACTGCACTATACACGTGTGCTTTTGGGACACGTTGTCGAGAGGATATTGACATGGCGGATACGATTACTGCCGATATGATCATCCATGATGTGGTGAGCAAGCACCCTGAGACCGTCAAGGTGTTTCACGGCCATGGGCTACCCTGCACAGCCTGTAATGTAGGAGCGCGCGAAAGCATCTCAGGGGGAGCGCGAACCCATCGTTTTGACGAGCAAAAGTTGACCGTCTTGGTTCAGGACTTAAACGCCGCCGTCAAGGGCGATCCCATCTCCGTTGCTCCTAAAAAAGCTCCTGTTGGGCGCGGCATTCCCTTGCAGATGTCTTCAGCCGGACCGGACCGGAAGATCAAGAACGTCATCGCGATTATGAGCGGCAAAGGTGGTGTTGGGAAGTCGCTGGTTACAGGACTGCTGGCCGTAGCTTTGAGAAGGCAGGGGTTGAAAGTCGGCATTCTGGATGGTGATATCACCGGCCCAAGCATCGCCAAAATGTTTGGTGTCAAAGGTCAGCCCGTGAAATCGGCCAGCGGCGGGATTGAGCCTCTTGTCAGTCGGGGCGGGATCAAGGTCATCTCCATGAACATGTTTCTAGAAAAAGAGAGTGACGCCGTCGTCTGGCGTGGGCCGATGATCTCCAGCGCCATTAAACAGTTCTATAGCGACGTTGAATGGGGTCCATTGGATTATCTGCTGGTCGATCTGCCTCCCGGAACCTCGGACGCGCCGATGACCGTCCTGCAATCCTTGCCTACCGATGGTATCGTCATTGTCTCCTCGCCCCAGATGCTTGCCACAATGATCGTCATGAAGTGCGTAAACATGGTACAGCAGTTAAAGGGCATTATCGTAGGAGTCGTCGAGAACATGGCCTACTTTGAGACCCCGACCCAGCACGAGCGGTTTGAGATCTTCGGGCCCAGCAATGGGCAAGATCTTGTCGGCATGACTGGAGCCCCATTGCTGGCTCAGTTACCGATTGATCCTAAACTGGCCGAGCTCTGTGATGCTGGTCGTGTTGAAGAGTACACCACCCCGGCCTATGACGAGCTTGCCAACAACTTCACCAGCTCTCTTAAAATCAAACGCTAAAAGCAGAACGCGAAAAAAGAGCATCCGACAAACGGATGCTCTTTTTGTTGAGAGATGTTAGACCGTGCGTGAAAAAGATCCCAGCACTTTGCAAAACGTCGTATAACCGGCTAGATCGGCCAGAGTCGTGCGCATATTGGGATCATCGCGATGACCCTCGAAATCCAGATAAAAGACATATTCCCAGATCCGTTGACGCGAAGGGCGGGACTCCAGCTTCAACAGGTTCACCCCGTTCGCGGCCAGCACTCCCAGCGTCTTGTGAAGTGAGCCAGGTTGATGAGAGGTGGCCATCACCAGCATAGTCTTTGCTGGACCGTCCTGGCGTGGGGTCGGCTCCGGGCTGATCGCGATAAAGCGTGTGTAGTTGTCCTTAATTGTTTGAATGCTTTCGGCCAGCGTCTCCAATTCATAAAGCTTTCCGGCCCGAGCACTGGCGACTGCGGCCACACCCTCAAGTCCTTCTTCTCGGATCAGCCGGGCGCTGCCGGCGGTATCATACGTTGCCACAATCTCAACATCCAACGCGCGTAGAAACTCATCTGACTGAGCCAGGGCTTGTGGGTGAGAGATCACACGTTTAATCCGCGAAAGATCCTGGCCTGGAAGAGAGAGCAGACTATGGTGCACTGGATGGGCGATCTCGCCGATCACAAAAAGATCATGCTGACGCAGCAGGTCGTAGACCTCATTAATGCTCCCGGCCTGGGAATTCTCCACTGGTACCAAGCCATAGGTAACCTCACCAGCCGCGACCGCGCGGAAGACCGCCGCGAAAGAACGGTAGGGGACCGGCTCAACTTCATCAGCACGCGACTGGAAGAATGAGAGGGTCGCCTCATGACCGAAAGCCCCCAGCTCTCCCTGAAAAGCCACAGGCAAGGTTGATGGGCGATCGTGGGCGTTTTGCTCCATAAAATGCTCCTTAATCAACAAACTTTGAGGTGATTGTGGCACTTTGAAGATTGTCTGTCAAGAGAGGCATCACTCAGGAAAAAAGACGCGCTCGTTAGAGACCGGGTGGAGCAGATGATCAATACTCATCCAGATACTTTTCGTGTGTCGATAAAACAAAAGTGGCAGGAGGATCGGCAGAGTCAGGCCCAGAACGATAACTGCCGGAAGCGGCAGGGCCTGCGTGATCGCGAGAGGAAGGGCTACAGCCGCGAGGATCAGTTCGCTCAGCACCAGATTTACCGCCATCGCGCCTGTATAGTAACCGGGTTCGCGTTCATAAGTAAAGTGGCAGTAGGGACAGTGTTGATAGGTTGTAATCCAGCCCTTGAAAATCTTTCCTTCCCCACAGACCGGACAACGCCATCGTAAACCACGCCAGAGAAGGATCATCAAACGTTTCCGAAAAGTCATCGCGCAACTCCAAAGCACCAGTGCTTCTATAGAAGAGAAAATCTTTTTTTGTAATAGTCATTCCATGTATAACATGCTGCTGCCTGTTTTTCTTCCTCCAAAGATATATAATCTCACAAAAAACCAGCCCGATCTTCATTGGGCTGGTTTTCTTTTTTTATAGGGAACCGATCAGGCGTTGTTGTAGTGGCCTTTATGGTAGTAGACCATGCCCTTACCGAGCACCTTCACAGGCTGAAGCTCTTTCAGCATAATCGCCTCACCGCATTTATTGCAGATACGGTCGGTCAGATGGTTTGTCTCCTCGCGGTTCGCCAGCGAGGCGCGGGCTGTTTTTGAAAGTTCACCCTTTTTTGGCATTGTTGCTTAATCCCTTTCGCTATCTTAGATCTCCCGCAGGAGAGAGGAAATCTACATACAGGTGCCAGTATATCACAAACGTCAGGCGAACGGCTAGTGCTTTTTAGGCAGTGTTGTTGGTAGTGAAGTGGTGGCCGCTGCCTGCTGTTGAGGACCCCACTTCAGCCAGAGCAGAGACTTAGCGAACTGAACCTGCCAGACCTTCCAGGAATGGCGACCGGTCTCAACATCAAAGGTGTGAGGGATCTTGAGCTGTTTTAATTCTTCCACAAACGATTTCGCGTAATTGTAATAGGGTTGATCCTGCGTCGCCGCCCCAATATACATTCGAAGCTTTTGTGCGCGCGCCTCCTTTTTTAGGGTATAAGTGGGGCTATTCAGTAGTTTATAGGTAGTATCTTGTCCCCAGATCGTTCCCTCTACCCGGTAGTAACCTCCTAGAGAGATAACAAAGCCGAAGCGATCAGGATGGTGGATCGCGATATTTGTGGCCCCAAAGCCACCCATCGAAAGGCCACCGATCGCCCGATAATCTGGATCGGAGATCGTGCGATACTTCTGATCTACATAGGGAACAACTTCATCAACCATATAATCCTCAATGCGCTGCTTACCATCTCCGCTGTTTGCCCATTCAGAGGTTGCGCCACGTCGTCCATTGCCATCGGGCAGGACCAGAATGGTATCCTGAATGCGACCTAACGTCGTTAATTCGTCTGTAGATTGATCGGCCTTACCACCTTTAAACCAATCAATGCTGGCACCGGGCGAGCCATGTAGCAGATAGATTACAGGGTAGTGTTTGTTGCGGTTGACCGGAGAATCGTAAGTGGGCGGCAAGTAGATCCATAACGATCTTTTTTGACCATTTAAAATTGTACTGGTCAGCATATCCTGATGAATTGTTCCTGCTATCTGCACCTTGGTATTTGTGTTGTTATCGGCGGTCCCAATTTTTCCATGATGGGGTGATGTATGAATGCCTGTGTCGGGTGTATAGACAAAAAGATCACTGGACTGAGTGCTCAGGATCAGCACACCTAGCATACAGAGCGTTCCAACCCAGGACCACACCGTTTGTGAGAGCCAGCGGGGTCGGTTTATCGCTATATAGGACAGGTGTATAGAGAGGATACGACGAGGGGCGTGGTGTTGATAAACCTCCATCGCCAGTGAGAAAAGAGGATCTAACAGCGTCTGAGCCAGAGAGATCCCCACAGCGGAACCAATAAAGCCACAGAGCAATCCAAGTGCGCTCATCACCAGGCTTGTGTGATTTAATACATCTTGATTTAACGTCATTGGCAGGCCAACAGCATCGCGTTGTGGGAGCATCTGTTGTCCAATAAAAGGAGAAAGATAACTGAACCAGAAAACAAATCCCGCCCCAAGAACCGCGCCCAATTTCCTCCGACCGACAAAAGCCCCGATCAGAGCAGCTCCCGCCGTCATAAGGAGAGCCGAAACAAAAAGGGCTCGTTGCTGATCGAGTCCGATATTCACAATCATACTCACCAGACTCCCAAAAACCGTATCTCCAAAAAGCCAGAAGCCGGAAAGCAGTGTTCCCAGAAAAGTGAGAAGTGGAAGTAGGAAAAGCCAGAGCCATTGATAGGTAGTCAGGCGTTTAGACAAGGGTAAGGACGATCTCATATAATCTCCGTGCAGCATAGTGCGTTCCCATCTATTATCAGGTACAGCAAATAGCTTAAATAGGGGAAATAAATACTCTTTTTTGACCTGCGTTTTCTTGGAAAAACGCACTCATTAAAACATTGATATATACGTCCGATCAGCAACAAAATACTCTACTTAATAAACGTTTATCCGGTTGGAAGGTTCCTTTTATAGTTAATCTGTGTTACTGCTTAATCTGATAATCGTATTTTTGCGCAAAAAGGGGCAGTAGTTGTGAAATTACTGTGAACGGGCTTGAGAAAAGCTCTGAGAACGCTTGACAAAATCCTAAAATTGGGACATATTTCTTAGAAG
>CAXTTV010000003.1:0-8670 GCA_964247295.1 uncultured Ktedonobacteraceae bacterium
GCAGTTACTCTGTAAGGCTTTATGCTAGTAAGACGGGACTACCAAAAAGCCCTGGCATAAAAATGTGATGAAATTTACTACCTCAATGTAACACAATTGTTAAACAATTGTATTCTTCACCGTAATTCTGGTATTTCCTTTAGAAAACGGTCAAGCATCTTTTCCTTATATTGTAATGCAAAGTTTATGATATTGCCATGTTGTTCTATCGTTACTTTTTGTAGTTCCCTCTGTACTAATTCTCTGATCAGAGGCAGGTCTTCAGTCCATAGCATGTTACTCAGGAGTAACGGAAGCTCTTCATCCGGTATTTTTCGGCTCAACCGTACGAGCCAGAGATAGAAGATGCGCTCGATCCACGCTCGTCGCTCTTCTGATGTAAAGACGGGGGAGATGGCTAGATTCAGGTCAATCAGCTCTTCCTCACTGCCAGCCTCATTTAATAATGTCTCCAATGTTGGTGTGATAATATGGATCGCTTCATCTAAAATTATGTAAAGCTCTTCGGGATGTGGTCTTAAGCGTTCGTCGATAATAATTCCATAGAGGAGCAGGGCACCCCGGTAGTCTCTTGTCTCGCCGCGTCGGGCGGCCTCTTCTAGAATAGTTGTAAGGTCACCGATAATTATCTGAGGGGCCTCTCCCTGCCGCAAACGTTGCCCATACACCGCTACACGGTTGATATAGCCGATGGTATCCAGGGGAATTGGTTGTGATTGTTGAACCAGAGGATGATAGGTATTCGGTTCGTTGCCGCTAAAGTCCCAGCCGCCTGTCAAATCTTCTTCCTCTTCCACATCGAGATCGGGGCCGAGGGTTATTAGCGTTTGTGACAGGGTTTCCAGTAGTTTAACCTTCGCTGGCCCTTTTTGGGCAAATGCCTTCTCTGAAGGTGCTGAGTTGTTTTGTAAAAATGTCGCAATGTCCAGTTCCAGGAAAGGATAATGTAGGCTTAGCTCTTCGAGCAGAAAAACTAATTGTTCATGGCTACTCGCCTGTAATTGTTGATACAGTTTTTGCTCCATAATCTTCCCTCTATCCGTACCCTTACCTGATGACCTTATCACGGTCGGAGGTAAACTCATTTTCAGTCTGCGGATGGACACCCTTCTATATATTACTTTACTGTGATGTTTCGGGCAACAGATAGAATAACCGGACGGTTTTTGTTTTCTATATTTAGAAACTACTGGTACCAGAGATAATTGGGAGCGTAAAGCTGAAAGTGCTCCCCTGTTGGTAAATACTTTCGGCACGAATACGACCGCCATGAGCCTCAATCACGTGGCGGGCAATCGCCAATCCTAATCCGCTGCCGCCGCCGCCAGGTCCAATGAAATCCGTTTTTGAGCGAGCGCGATTGGCTTTATAGAAACGTTCAAATACCCTGGGGAGATCCTCTGATCTAATTCCTATGCCTGTATCTTTGACAAAAAAGCACTGCATTGCCGGTTCTTCCTTACGTCTGGTTCCAACAATGATGGTACCACCGGAGGGTGTGAATTTAATCGCGTTGTGTACAAGGTTCACAAGCACTCTAGAGATCTGGCGACTATCGGCTGCCACAACAGTTTCACCGGACTCGACATCGGTCTGAAGGGTGACGCGATGCCTTTGGGCCAGTGGGAGCATGCGGGCCATCACCTCTCGGACCAGAGGCTCGGACTTTATCGGCTCCATGCTCATGGGGATGCGGCCAGACTCCAGACGGGAGAGCTCCAAAAGTTCATTCACCATACTTGTGAGATGCTGAACCTCATCCTCAATTTTGGCGACAAAGGTCTGAGCCTGGTCACGGTTTGTATCGATGGCATCCTCCAGGGTCTCGACCAGCAGGCGGACGGAGGCCAGAGGCGTACGGAGCTCATGAGAGATGTTTGTGACAAAATCGCGCCGGGCGCGTTCTAGTCGGTGGAGTTCAGTCTGATCCTCGATAGCGATGGCGAAGTAATAGTAGTTGTGTGAGTAAGCTGACCCGGTATTCAGGTGGGCCAATTGATCGCTGGAAACTCGTTGATGCTCCAGAGGCGTGATGGTAATTCGCCAGACCAAGCCATCACGAGTATGCTCGCGAATATATTGCTCACCATCTTGAATGCTTTGACGAGTCAGCTCAATGATGCTTGTTCCCTCTTTCAAGTTATCCAATTGCTGCGATTGGAGCGGCCCCTGAACATCGAAAAGCTCTAGCGCGCGCTCATTATGATACATAATGTCGACATTGCGATCGACAATCAAGACAGGCCAGGGAGCCGCTTCCAGCAATTTCTGATTAAAGTGAGAGTAATCGATTGGAGGATGTAGTTGTTTCGGGTTCTCACCGGGGAACTGTTCTTTGCTCACGTCTCTCTCTTATGCTTTCTCAGAAGCGCCTGAAGCCTCTGCTTTACTGTCTGTATTCTCTTTGGGGATGGTGACCTGTGTCTGCGCGGCCCTCGGCGAGCGAACAGGGCGAAACCGCGCCAGCAGATAACTATCGATATACGTTCCACCGCGAAACGTCGCGGACTTACTGGTGCCTTCTACCTCAAAATCAAAGCGCTTAAACAGACTCAGGGCGCGTTCATTATCGGTGAAGATTATGCATTCCAGTTTCAGTAGGTTGAGCCAGCTATCGGCCAGATCAATGATCGTCAACATGAGCATCTTCCCAATCCCTTGATTGTGAAATGTGTCGTGGATCATAATCTCAACGGTCCCACTATGACTTTGACGACCGGCACCAACCTTGAGGCGGATCAGGCCAACAACTTTTTGATTGATCTCTGAGACAAAAATATGTACATGTTCGTCTGTAATCCAATTCTCAAGCATTTTACGGCGAGCGTCAATAGAGGTGGTGGGGAGCAGGGAGGTTCCCCAGAGTACCTGAGGCATCAGCATTATCTCATGAATATCCCCAAGATCCGACTGCCGAAGCGTACGGATCGAGATACGATTATGAGTCATCCTTGTGTTTCTCCTTCCAGACATAACAAAAGGCCACCTTTATGGTGGCCTCTTATGTAGCTCCTTGAGTAGGACTCGAACCTACAACCAATCGGTTAACAGCCGATTGCTCTACCATTGAGCTATCAAGGAAAATTTCCCTTGTCCCTCGGGACGTGTATACTATACTACACCTTTTGGGGCTCGTCAATACCCTTTGAGAAATTCCTATTCATCCTCGTCACCTTCATCCTCAACAGGCTTCTCAAGCCCGGCCAATGCCAGACTGCGATGCAAGACCCGCAGGCATAAAAAGGCGCATTTTGTCCGGGCGGGGCTAATATTGATCCCGAGGGAGTCTAATACGTCCTCTTTACCCAGCTTCACAACCTCTTCAATTGTATGACCCTCGATAAGTTCAGAGAGCATCGAGGCGGAGGACTGGCTAATCGCGCAGCCTTTTCCGTGGAAACGGACCTCGGTTACTCGATCTCCCTGGATCTGTAGATCAATGGCGAGCTGATCCCCACAGAGGGGATTTGAGTCCTCGGCGTGGGCATCGGGCTGTTCCAACTTTCCATAGTTGCGGGGATCACGGTAATGGTCCAGAATAATTTCGCGGTACATATCCATCGACATAATTGTGTTTTCCCCTACAAAGCAAAGATCTGAAGTGCTTTTTGTAGACCAGCGATGAGCGCGTCTACCTCTGAAAGCGTATTATAGACGTAGAAGCTGGCGCGTGCGGTCGCGGCCAGATTGTAGCGCTCCATCAATGGTTGAGCGCAATGGTGACCCGCGCGGATTGCTACCCCGGCCTCTTGATCCAGAATCGAGGCCAGATCATGTGGGTGAATATCGCCCAGTGTAAACGAGATTACCCCTCCCCGCTCTGCCAGGGGTGGGCCATAGATGGTGATCCCCGGTAATTGTCGGAGCTGCTCTAAAGCGTAGCCTGTAATCTCTAACTCATGTTGACGAACCCATTGGGGGTTGAGATCCTTTAAATAGTCAATGGCGGCCCCAAAGCCAATGGCTTCGGCGATCGCCGGAGTGCCAGCTTCAAACTTCCAGGGCAGATCGTTCCAGGTGGACTCGCGGAGATGGACCGAACGGATCATATCTCCGCCGCCCATAAAGGGGGGCATGGCCTCCAGAAGCTCTCGCTTACCGTAAAGCACCCCTATCCCGGTTGGGCCAAGCATTTTGTGAGCGCTAAAGCACAGGAAATCCACATCCAGGTCCCGCACGTCTACCGGCAGATGCGGAACGCTCTGTGCGGCGTCTACCACAACTGTCGCGCCCACGGCATGAGCTTGAGCGATCATCTCCTTCGCGGGATTAATTGTGCCCAGCACATTTGACATGTGGGTAAAGGCGACAAGCTTTGGCTCCTGCTTCAAAAGATTGGTATAGACATCTAATCGCAAGCGGCCATCATCGGTAACTGGTACAAATTCCAGGCGGGCTCCTGTACGTTGCGCCAGTAGTTGCCAGGGAACCAGATTGCTGTGATGCTCCATCTCCGTTAGCAAGATGAGATCGCCCTGCTGGATGTTCGCGCAACCCCAGCTATAAGCCAGGAGGTTTAGACTCTCGGTCGTGTTGCGCGTAAATATAATTTGTTTGCTGGAGCGTGAGTTGATAAAGCGCGAGATTTTTACGCGGGCCTTTTCCATTGCGGCAGTAGCGTCTTCGCTGAGCTCATAGACTCCGCGATGCACATTGGCATTATAGTTTTGATAGTAGTGGGTCATTGCCTCGATGACCGAGTTTGGTTTCTGCGAGCTGGCAGTACTATCAAGATAGACCAGGGGCCGACCATGCACCTGTCGGGCGAGGATCGGGAAATCCGCGCGGATCGCGTCGATTGATCGGGCGTTGGTCTCCGCCCCTACAATATTATGCATAGTCGTATCCCCTTTTAAACGCACATAAATGTGCTATCCTACGGTTTTACACCTCGCTGAGCTGAATCTCTTCGTCGTTGTCTGAGGTCTGGTCCAGCTTGATAGCGAACTGATCCACATCCTCGATCTCCCAACGCTCCTGCGCATCCACCCAGGCGTCGGCCTCGTTCTCATATCCGCCGTTCATTCGACTGACAATATTGCGGCGCAGGCGCGATCGCAGGTTTTCCAGCGGGATACGCTGAATCACCGGCTCAAAGAAGCCCTGGACGACGATCCGCTCGGCCTCTTCGCGATACATCCCGCGTGACATCAGGTAGAACAACTGCTCGGAGTCGATCTGCCCGCTGGTGGCACCATGGCTGGCGCTCACATCGTTGGCCGCGATCTCCAGGCCAGGGATGGACTCGGCCCGACAAAGCTTACTGAGCAGCAGGGTGTGGTCCGCTAGGAAGGAGGCCGTTTGTTGCGCGCCTGGGCGAATGCGGATCATCCCCTCGAACTCGACGCGTGAAGAGTCCGTTAATACACCTTTCACCAGGGTCTCGGCATTGGTTGAGATGCCCTGATGGTCGGCGACCGAATGGATGGCGTAACGCTGCTCGTGGTCAGTGAAAAAGACACCGAAGATCTCAGCGGCGCTCCCATTGCCGACAAGCCCATCACCGATATTTGAGTACATCAGTTTTGAGCCCAGCTCGGCCATTACCCAGGTGACGCTGCTATCATTGCGGTGCGTGGCATTTTTATGCGAGATGTGATAGATGTTCTGCCCAAGATCTTGCATCCCGCTAAACTCTACTTGAGCCAGAGGCTGCGTGTAAATCTCCACGATTGACGAGAGCAACGCCATTTCATTAGTTGGAACTGCCGAATTATACTCCTGCACAAATCGGGCCGTGCTTTCCTGCTCCGCGATAATTATCGTATGAGCAAAGGCCATAGATCGCGGAGCATCCAGCCAGACCTGAGCCAGAATCCCCTCTTCGATCTCTACACCCTTCGGTAGATAGAGGAAGAAGCCGCCGCTCCAGAGGGCCGCGTGCAGAGCCGTATACTTATCGGTATCCACGGGAACGGACTGCATAAAGTATTGCTGTACCAGTTCGGGATGTTCGCGCGCGGCGGTCTCAAGATCACTGAGGATCACGCCCTTGCTCTTCAGTTCATCAATCAGTTCGGAACGAACCACCGAGCTATTGCGCTGAAGAATCATACCGGAGCGCTCACCAATCAATGGATCTTGTAACGAAGTTTCAACAACTTCCGGCAAAGGTTCGCCAGCCTCAACCCCGACAAAGGGTTGAAGCTGCTCAAAGGAAAAACTCGCCAAAGCTTTGAGCGTCCCAAGATCGCCTCGACGCCCTTGAGGAGCGGGAAGGCGCTCATACAGGTCCCAGGCTTGCAGACGGTTCTGTCGCAACCATTCAGGCTCCCCTTTCAGGCGCGACAGCTCCTCAACAGCGTCACGAGAGAGCCCTTGTTCCAGAGCGCTAGCCATTGATGCTCACCTCTTTTTCACCCTCATTCGAGGCAACCTCGCGGATAATCCACTCGTAGCCCTTCTCTTCGATCTCGTGCGCGAGCTCTTTAGTACCGGACTTCACAATCCGGCCATTATACATTACATGTACATAATCGGGCACAATATAGTTCAGGAAGCGCTGGAAGTGGGTGATCAGAAGGATACCCATATTGGGGCCGCGCAGAGCATTCACGCTGTCGGAGACGATCCGCAGGGCATCAATATCCAGACCGGAGTCAGTTTCATCCATCATCGCGATCTCGGGCTCAAGCACAGCCATCTGGAGGATCTCGGCGCGTTTACGCTCACCGCCGGAGAAGCCCTCGTTAATCGCGCGGTTAATAAAGCTATTGTCGATCTTCAGCAGACGCATCTTTTCTTGAAGAAGTTTACGGAACTGGGCGGGGGGAACGCTGGAGCGGCGGCCAATCCTGCCCGTAGGACGCTCACCTTCAGTAACCGGCTTATTGCCCTCGCGGATCGCCTCTAGCGAGCGGCGGAGAAAGTTAGCAACACTCACACCAGGAATCGACATAGGATACTGGAAGGCCAGGAAGAGGCGCATACGCGCGCGGCGGTCTGGAGAGTATTCTAGAATATTCTCGCCCTTGAACCAGATTTCGCCCTCAGTCACTTCATACGTCGGGTTACCCATAATCACATTTGCCAGCGTGCTTTTCCCGGAGCCATTGGGGCCCATGAGGGCATGAACCTCGCCTTGCTTCACCACCAGATCTACGCCGCGTAGGATCGGCTTACCCTCGATATTTGCATGCAGATTTTTAATAATTAACTCAGATCCCATTATCAATGTAACTCCTTTAATTATGAGCAGACGTATTCACATGAATATCCGAAACGGCGATAAACTGTGAAGGCGTCGTATCTAGCCCTTCTTCACGGGCGGTCGCGACAGTCAGATCTGCCAATGTCATGCTATCCAGGGTCTGCGCAACTGCATCGCGCACCTTTGCCCAGAGCACTCTGGTCTTGCATGCATCGAGAAAATCGCAGATCTGTGTCATTTCTCCCTCGGTCGCGCAGAACATGGGAGCGATCGGCCCTTCGAGAACCCGCACGATCTCGCCCATTGAGATCTCTTCCGGGCTACGGCTCAATTGATAGCCTCCATGTGCACCGCGTGTACTGAATACCAGCGGTGGGTCAGCCTCTCGCAGAAGCTTTACAAGTTGCTCTAAATAAGCAAGGGGCAGATTCTCGGCCTGCGCGATATCTGAGAGGGAGCGAGGGCGTTCGCCAAAATGACGAGCCAGATCTACCATGAGACGCACACCATATTCACCTTTGGTTGAGACCCGTAACATCATGGCCTGTACCCTCCCTCGTCATCTAAAGTAAACACCATCGTTGTGTTCCTGGCATCCTGCCTGTTTTTAATCCGACTTATTCACTAGGATATATTTTAGCACCTGGGCATAGAGAGCGTCAACTGGAAGGTTACGCTGCTCCAGAGTGGTGAGCCCATAATCTTTCGCATGTTGTTCCACCCATAGAACAACATATTCCATAAATCGCTGTGTCGTTTTTTCTAGCTCTACCTCCGCCAGGTGTTTACTATCACGGATATAATCCGCGATTACCTGATGCAGAGTGTAGTATCCAGTTGCATCGCTTTCAACCAGACCGCTATCTACAAGCTCATCGAGTATCTCACGCGGCTTGAGGGTCAGAGCAAGAGCCAGATCTTCTGAGAACATATATGGCTTTGCTGGTAGGATCGCGAGTTGACGAAGCATTTCCTGCGCTTTTAGGGAGAGTTGTTGCTCGCTGGATTCGATAGTGGAATGCAAAGAAAAGAAGGATGAAGAAGGAAATAGGGAAGGAAGATCGAGCAATGAGCCGGGAAATTGGATGTGTAGCCGCTGTTCCGCCTGAAAGATTGTGTTCAGGGCGCGTTGAATACGTTGAGGTTGCTGGGTGTACGATTGTATTTGAAGGTGTTTGCCAATGATTGTGAGGGCGAGTGGATGTGAACCTACCTGCTGAATAAGGGTTTGTATATTTACCGACTCCTGTCCGACCAGACCTGGAATAAAATGCCGGAGCAGGCGAATACCCTCTTCTTTCTGTAACTCTGGTAGGGCAATGGTGTTCTCGCGGCTCGCTATCTGTACCGCGAGTAGAGGAAAGCGTGTGGTGACGATATAGGAGCATTGCGCTCCTCCAATCTGGAGTAGTAGCGTGTCCTCTATACTCCAGAGATTATCTAGAACGATTAACAAGTGCCGCTCCCCGATCGCGGATCGCAGTAACCTTACCCATTCTTCGTTGTCACGTATCCCCTCC
>CAXTTV010000003.1:8680-69445 GCA_964247295.1 uncultured Ktedonobacteraceae bacterium
TCTGCGCTGGGGACTCCAAGAAGCCTGCTCCACCGCAGAAGATGTTCGCTTGCCTGAGCATCAGGACCTGAGCGTGCCCAAAGAATGCCGTCATGAAAATGCTGAAGAACCGCTTGCTGACGCAGTAGGCTACAGATCAAGGAGGTTTTTCCAATACCAGGTAACCCATGGATTGCCTGAACTGTCGGTGACGGAGACGTGCACATGGTTGTTGAGAGGTGTTGTAAAACTTCCTCTCGACCAACAAGCAAAAACTGGGAAGAAAGTGAAGGGATCATCGGATCAAAAATCGTCTGGGGGGAACCAGGGTCAGGGTGTGTAATGGCCAACTCGTGAGTTTCTGCCACGCCCCTGGTGACGGGCGGGACGGAAATTTTTCGCGATGGGCGATTATGTTCTGATTGTGAATGGGCCACCATTAGATCAAGATCAATGGCCGAAAGATGAAAAAGATCGCATAGCTTTCCACGTATATAGAGCGTGGGAAAGGTCTCGTTACGCTCCCAACGGCTTATAGTGTTTGGTGTTGTACCCAGAAGCTCCGCTAATTTGCTCTGGGAAAATCCACGTTGGAGACGCTCCTGGCGTAATCGATGACTAAATGACATATGTTTTCTCCCGAGAAATGGAAAGACATTGGCCTTTCTTTCTCTATAAACCTTCAGCTCTTATCACTTCTCCATACTTTTTGATTGACGTTCAAGCACTTGATAGATAATCTAACAGATATATGTGGAAAATGTCAAATTGTATCAGTGCGTATAGGATTTTTGTGTGCATAACGTTGGATGATTTTAGATGGTATAATTCTACCAATTGAATACTCTGGTTGATTCCCCTTTACTGGTTTTCGCTGAGGCTACAAATGGGCAGTGCTGCCTGGCTGATCTTTGAAAGGTCTGATCAATGACGTATGAGTCTCGCCTCAATTCCCGTGATCCACTGTTTGCCGAGAACGCCCAATGGATGGGCCGGCTTGTGCAGGAGCTGGAGACCCGCCAGGCTCAGATCCGCGCCGGCGGGGGTGAACGTAACATCCAAAAGTTTCGAGCCAGAGGCAAATTGCTCCCTCGTGAACGTCTGGAGTTGCTGCTGGACCCCAATACCCCCTTCCTGGAACTTTCTCCTCTGGCAGCCTATGGCATGTATAATGATGAGTCGCCCGGTGCCTCACAAATTACCGGGATCGGTGTCGTCAGCGGGACCGAGTGCATGATCTTTGTAAATGATGCGACGGTTAAGGGAGGTTCGGTCTACCCGATGACCCTGGCAAAGTCTCTGCGTGCCCAGCGGATCGCCGAGGAAAACGCTCTGCCCTGCATTACGCTGGTGGAGTCGGCGGGTGCCAATCTGCTGTATCAGGCGGAGATCTTCGCGGACGAGGGTGGTCGAGGCTTTGCGAATCAGGCGCGGATGTCGGCGAAGGGCATTCCTCAGATTGCCCTGGTCTTTGGTTCTTCGACGGCTGGTGGGGCATATGTGCCGGGAATGAGCGATTATGTGGTGATGGTCAGAAAACAGGCAAAGGTGTTTCTAGGCGGCCCACCTCTGGTAAAGATGGCGACCGGTGAGGATGTAGATGATGAGACGCTGGGTGGAGCCGAGATGCACGCCCATGAGTCCGGAGTTAGTGATTATACGGCTGAGGATGACGCCGATGCGATCCGCCTTGGTCGGCAGATTGTGGCTCAATTAAACCATCGTAAGGTACTGGAAGGCCGTCGACAGCCCCCCAGGCCTCCCAGGTATGATCCTGACGAGCTGTTGGGAGTAATCTCGCCCGATCCCCGTATCCCCTTTGATAGTCGCGAGATTATTGTCAGAATTGTCGATGACTCTGACTTTTTTGAGTTTAAACGCGACTATGGCCCGACGTTGATTACGGGCCATGCCTACATCAATGGCTATCCCGTGGGAATTCTGGGCAACAACGGTGTGCTTTTTGCCGAATGTGCCCTCAAGGCAGCACAATTTATCCAGCTCTGCAATCAGTCGCGAACTCCTTTGATTTATCTTCAGAATATTACTGGCTTTATGGTTGGCACCAGATATGAGCGTGAAGGGATCATCAAGCACGGCTCAAAGATGGTGAACGCCGTGGCTACCTCGACGGTACCCCAGTTTACGATGATCGTTGGGGGCTCGTATGGCGCGGGTAACTATGGAATGTGTGGCCGAGCGTATGATCCCCGTTTCCTCTGGACGTGGCCCAATAGTCGGATCGCGGTGATGGGGGGTGAGCAGGCCTCTGGTGTGCTGAGAATTGTGCAGGAGGCGCAGGCGCGTTCGAGGGGTCTGGAACCGGATCTGCAAAAAATTGAAATGATGCAGATGCTGACCCGTCAAAAATTTGAAGAAGAGTCCTCCGCCTACTACGCGACCGCCCGCCTCTGGGACGACGGGATCATTGATCCCCGCGATACCCGCCGGGTGCTCAGTATCGGCCTTTCCATTGCGCATAATACCGATTTTGTCAGTGCTGGAGCACCAAACTACGGCGTCTTCCGCATGTAATCCCCTACCAACAAGGAGGTTAGCGATGTCATCTGAGATGTATTTCAATGAAGAGCAGCATATGTTTCGGCAGACGGTTCGTCAGTTTGTCGAGAAAGAGATTGAGCCGCACGTTGAAGAGTGGGAGCAGGAGGGGATCTGGCCGGCGAGGCAGGTTTTACAGAAAATGGGGGCGCTGGGGATGCTTGGTCTGTCCTATCCCGAGGAGTACGGTGGTTCCGGTCTGGACTACTGGTATAACGTGGTCCTGGCCGAAGAACTGGGGAGGATCTCCTGTGGCGGTGTCCCTATGGGGATTACGGTCCACTCCGATATGGCGACTCCCGCTCTGGCCGAATTTGGCTCCGAGGAACTCAAGCAGAAATATCTGGTCCCGGCGATCGCTGGCGAGAAGGTGTTCTCAATTGGAGTAAGCGAGCCCGATGCTGGCTCGGACGTGGCCTCGATCCGCACCCGCGCCGTTGTGGACGGCGATGATTATATTATCAATGGCAATAAGATGTGGATCACCAATGGCACTCAGGCCGATATCATTGTCACGCTGGTCCGAACCAGTGAGGGGAGTGGCTATCGAGGGATGTCGCTGATTGTGGTACCGACGGAGACACCGGGCTTTAGTGTCAGTAAAAAGTTGGTGAAGCTGGGCATGCACAGCAGCGATACCGGGCTGCTAAACTTCGATAATGTTCGGGTCCCTCAGAGCAATCGGATTGGCGAGGAGGGGATGGGCTTTATCCTTCAGATGATGCAGTTCCAGAAGGAGCGTCTGATTGGTTCGGTCTCTTCACTGGCAGGAGCCGAACAGATGATCGAGCTGACGGTGAAATATTGTCAGGAGCGTAGCACCTTTGGGCAGCCGCTCATTGATAACCAGTGGATTCACTTTAAGCTGAGCGAGCTGATGGCGCGCTGCGAGGCTCAGCGCCAGCTTAATTATCACTGTGCCCGGATAATGATAGCTGGCCAGGACGCTACCAAAGAGGTCTCGATGGCGAAGCTGCTGATGGGGCGGCTGGCGCGAGAGATCGCTGATACCTGCCTTCAGTTCCATGGTGGCATGGGCTATGTGGAAGAGTATCCAGTGGCTCGCTACTTTCGGGACTCGCGGCTGCTCTCCATTGGTGGTGGGGCCGACGAGATTATGCTGGGAATTATTGCCAAGTACGCCGGCATCCTGCCCAAAAAGAAGAAAGCGTAAACGCACGTATGATAGGGACAGTATTGATCGCCAACCGGGGAGAGATCGCCTGTCGCGTCATCAGAACCTGCCGCCGCCTGGGTATCCGGGTGGTGGCGGTCTATTCAGATGTTGACGCCAATAGCCTGCACGTTCGGATGGCGGACGAGGCCATTTGGATTGGCCCGGCCCCCGCCTCTTCCTCATATTTAAATATGGATGCGGTCCTTGGGGCTGCTACGCGTAGCGAGGCAGATGCGATCCATCCCGGCTTTGGCTTCCTTTCAGAGAACGCGGACTTCGCGCGCGCCACTTTAGCTACTGGCCTGACCTGGATTGGTCCATCGCCCGAAGCGATGGACTCGATGGGCAATAAAAGCGCCGCCCGACAACTGGTAGCTCAGCGTGGTGTCCCGACCGTTCCCGGCTACGATGGAGGGGATCAAACGGATGGTCGACTCGTGGAAGAGGCCCAAAGAATTGGTTTCCCATTGATGGTCAAGGCCGCCGCCGGAGGTGGTGGCAAGGGGATGCGGCTGGTCGCGCGGGCAGAAGATCTAGAAGAGGCGCTGGCGGCAGCTAGAAGAGAGTCGCTTCAGGCCTTTGGCTCAGATCAATTGCTGTTAGAAAGGGCGATTATTGAGCCGCGCCATATTGAGTTTCAGGTCTTTGGGGACAATACCGGGCAGATTATCCATCTGGGTGAGCGGGAATGCTCTGTTCAGAGGCGGCATCAGAAAGTCATAGAAGAGACGCCCTCGGTAGCTCTGGATAGCAGGTTACGTGAGGCTATGGGCAGAGCAGCGGTCAAGGCAGCCGGGAGCGTCAATTATACTAACGCTGGAACAGTGGAATTTCTACTGGATAAACAAAATGACTATTATTTTCTAGAAATGAATACTCGTCTCCAGGTTGAACATCCGGTGACCGAGCTGGTGACCGGTCTGGATCTGGTTGAATGGCAGATCTGTGTGGCTGAGGGTCAGCCTTTGCCGCTGCGTCAGGAAGAGGTTCGCTTTCGGGGGCATGCTGTCGAGGCTCGGCTCTATGCCGAGAATCCTTCCAACCAGTTTCTGCCGGTTACTGGAACTATCGTGTGTTGGCATTCCCCCGAGGGCGAGGGCATACGCGTCGAGAGTGGCATTAGCAGCGGTGATGAGATCTCCATCTACTATGATCCGATGTTGGCGAAAATTATCGGCTATGGCAGGGACCGTGCCGACGCAAATCGGCGTTTAAGCCGGGCACTGGAAGAAACGGTCTTGCTGGGATTGACCAGTAATCGCGGCTATCTTCACGCGATCCTCCGGCAGCAAGCCTATCAACGGGGAGAGCTCAGCACCGACTTTCTCGCCCGTTATTTGAGCGGTTGGCATGAGCAAGAGGGGGATCTGGTGCTGGCCCTTGTCGCCGCGACCGTCCGCCAGTGGGAGTCCCTCACCGCCTCTGGTAGTCCAGAGATCTCTGGTTACTGGCGCAACAATCCCAACAGCCCGACCCGTTATCGCTACAACGATGGCTCCGATCGGCCATTAGAGGTCCTACTCACCTCTGCCAACCGAGGGGAAGGCTACCATCTTTCTATTGAAGGTCGAGAGCTGGATGTGCGATTGAACGAGATCCAGGAGCATACCATGACGCTCACCCTGTTTGGTTATCGACAGACCGTGTGGTTAGCTCAGCAGGGATCGCAATGGTGGGTGCAGACCCGCAAGGGGGGTGTTCAGTTAAAGAGCCTCTCACTCTTACCAGAACCTCGGAGCGTGGCCGACGCCGGAGGATCATTGAGAGCCCCGATGCCTGGCTCGGTGATCCAGATCCTTGTTAAACAGGGCCAGCAGGTCCAGAAGGGTGATCCTTTGTTGAAGCTGGAGGCCATGAAGATGGAGCATACGATTCGGACCTCCGCTGATGGAATTGTCGAGGCCATTTATTATCGAGAGGGCGAGACCGTCCCGGCTGATGCGCTGCTGGTCAAGATTCGCGAAGAGTAAGGAGCAAATGTGATGCGCTATCAATCAATCTTCCGACCGGACCTGTTTGAAAACCAGACGATTATTATCACCGGAGGCGGTAGTGGGATTGGCCGGGCTGCCGCTCATGAACTGGCCTCGCTGGGTGCCCATGTTGTGCTGGCAGCGCGTAAAGAGGAGCGACTTCAAAAGGTGCAGCAAGAGATCCAGAGCGCTGAAGGACAGGCCAGCTATTATCTCTGTGATGTCCGCAAAGAAGATCAGGTTGCGAACCTTTTTGAGCAGGTCTTGAAAGAGCGTGGGGCCGTCCATGCCCTCTTCAACAATGGCGGAGGGCAGTATCTCAGCCCCGCCGACCAGATTCAGTTGAAGGGCTGGAACGCCGTGATTGAGACCAATCTCACCGGTACTTTCCTGATGTGTCGGCAGGCTTATCGCAGCTATATGGGAGAGCATGGGGGTGCCATCGTCACTATGCTGATGGAGAACTGGCGCGGCTATCCAGGGATGCTGCACTCTGGCGCAGCGCGGGCCGGCATTGAAAACATGGTCAAGACCCTGGCCGTGGAGTGGGCCAGCGTCGGTATTCGCATCAACGGAGTTGCTCCTGGTACCATCAACTCCAGTGGACTCCAGACCTACGGTGAGGCCGCGCAACCTCTGATCCAGCGCAGCCGTCAGGATGTTCCTATGAAAAGACTTGGAAGCGAGAGCGAGATCGCCGCTGCTGTAACCTTCCTGCTCTCGCCTGCCGCCAGCTACATCAGCGGAGAGGTAATCAAGGCGGATGGAGCCAGCTCGCTCTGGCGCAAACCATGGGAGATAGAAGATCACAGCAACGCCCCCACCTATAATGGTTTTATAGAATCGTAGGTCAGTCGCAAACGACTCTGCTAGGAAAAGAAGAAGGTGTTCCTGTGCAGGGAGCGACCCGATCTACGGGCGATGGCGAGGTGGGAGAATATCGTTCCTTTTTTTCCGGCGGGGTCGCAAACGCCAGCCCTACGAGACCTGTCCATAACTGAAAAGATAAAATGAGGTACCTTATGCCCTATGCGGTAGGAGATTACTACGAGCGTATTGAAGATTACGACCTTGCCTACCAGGCGCAGTCGGAGCAAGATCTGCCATTTTGGCGCAGTCTGGTAGAGCGGTACGCGCCCGAAAGAATTCTAGAGCTGGCTTGTGGCAGCGGACGGATCGGTCTGGATCTGCTGCGCCTGCCCCTGAACTTCAAAATGGAAGGGCTGGATCTCTCAGAAGGGATGCTTAAAGCTTATCAGCGCAAGCTTAAACAAGAGTCAGCAGAAACTCAGCAGCGCGTCACTCTGCATCAGGAAGATATGACAGCTTTTGATCTGCCAAACAAAGGCCATTTTGATCTTATTTTCCTGCCTTTTAACTCGATTGCCCATCTACACGAAATCGAAGAACAGATGGGCGCTTTCAAAAACGCCTATGAGCATCTGCGATCCGGTGGGCGCTTTGTCGTCGATATTCAATTGCCTGACCTGGATTATCTTAGCGATGCTCTGAACCGCCCCTCGCACGTCTACCTGGAAGATGAGATCGAGGACCCGGATGGTGAATTTACCATGCTCAACTATAGCATCCGTAAATACGAGTCGATTGAGCAACATCAGCGCATGACCTGGATTCATGAGCGCTTCTCTCAAACAAGCGGTGAGAACGAGCGCTATCTAACCCGGCTGGATATGCATATGTTTTTCCCACGCGAACTGCAACTGCTCTTTCTTGCCAGCAGCTTCAAGATTGAGAATATTTACGGCGGCTATAACTTTGAGCCCTATGGGAATGGTACTCGCCAGCTTGTAATTGGTCATAAATAATCTTGATCGCGCGAGATGGCGTACAATAGTTGGTAGAGATGTCGCACTGACGAGCAGGAGAGCAGGAGATTTTTGAAGATGCCATTACCGTTTACTACAATCGCGGAGGCCGCGCAGGCGCTGCGTAATGGTCTGACCTCGCCCGGAGAACTGGTTGAGGAGGCCTTTAACCAGATTGAGGCCCGCGATGGCGAGATTAAGGCCTTTGTGACTTTGATGCGCGAACAGGCCCTGGCCGATGTTGAGATGATTGAGCGGGAGCAATTTACCGGCTTCTACCGCAGCCCCCTGCATGGGATTCCCGTCGCGATCAAAGATATTATCGCGGTCAAAGATGTACGGACCACTGCTGGTTCACGCGTGTTAGAGCAGCATATCTCGCGCGAGGACGCGATGGTCGTAGAGCAGTTGCGCAAGGCTGGCGCGATCATCATTGGCAAGACCAATACACACGAGTTTGCCTATGGGACCTTCACCCCTCCGACCCGCAATCCCTGGAACTTGAACCGTGTTCCCGGTGGTTCCAGCGGTGGATCAGCCGCTGCCCTCGCCGCCGGTATGGCGCTAGGTGCGGTCGGCAGCGATACCGGCGGCTCTATTCGCATTCCCGCCGCCTGCTGCGGTGTTACTGGCCTCAAGCCAACCTATGGGCGTGTCAGTTGCTATGGAGTCATTCCCCTAAGCTGGTCGCTCGACCATGTTGGGCCGATGGCGAGGACCGCCGAGGATTGCGCGATCCTCTTCGACGCCATCGCCGGCTACGATCCCCGAGATCCCAATAGCACCTCTGGGCCACCGAGTCGGACCACTGCCAGCCTGATCAACGGGCCCGATGGGCGGCGAGATCAGATGTCGCTGCAAGGCCTGACCCTCGGTGTACCTTCAAATGAGGCTGTCATTCCATTGGACCCCGAGGTTCGCGCCGCCTGGGCCGCCTCTCTGCTTGTAATGAAAGAAGAGGGGGCTCAGGTTAAGGAGGTAGAGATCCCAACGGCCTCCCTTGAGCTTTACCGCACAATTCAACGGCCTGAAGCTACCCTCTCGCATCGCGATAAAGGCTGGTTGGAGCATCCTTCGCTCTACCAGGAAAGTACCCTTGAACATCTTATGAACGGCTTCCAGGTCAGCGCCGTCGACTATCTAGAGGCGCAACAGCGGCGGAGAGTCTTCGCCAGTGGAATGCGGAATGTCCTGCAAAATCAGGGGATCGACGCCCTGGTCCTACCAACTATTCCCATTCCGGCAATCCCAGTAGAGCAGGCCGGTCACCTTATCGAAATCGACGGGATCAGCGAAGAGTCCGCGCCAGCGATGCTTCGGCTCACCATGCCCTTCAATCTCTCGGGGTTGCCAACCATCTCTTTCCCTTGTGGCTTCAGCAAAGACAATCTGCCGATCGGACTTCAGATAGCGGGGCGACCCTTTGAAGAGTCCACTGTGCTGAGGATCGCCCATGCCTATCAACAATTAACCGACTGGCATACACGCCAGCCTTAATCTCACCAGACCAGGAAGCTTCTTTTCTACCAGAAAGCTCCTTCAAAATACTTTTTTATGGTACAATAATTCGCAACAGAGCTTTTTGCTGTTTGTGATAGGTGCTGGCCCGATTGTCTTACCTGTCATCCTCTTCGAGGGGCAATTCGTGTAAATGGTAATTATGGTTAACTGTTGTATATCAGGTTTCTACATGCCTGGAAAGAAGGGAGTCTTGACCTTTTGAGCGGGTTTACGCCTACAAAACGTTGCGTCTACTGTCATCGACTTTCTCCTGTGAATGCTCCAATCTGTGTAGATTGTGGGCATTCCTTTGCTCAGTCACAGTCCCCGACGCCTTCTGAGGATCGTCTACCTGCGGTCATCTCTGCCCTTCCACCGCGCGCCGGACATCATCCCGGTCTGCACCCTGAGGACCAGCCCTTCCAATCTAGTATGATGGAGGCTTTCCATCCTCATACTTCATCCCAATTGTCAGCATCATCCGCTGTGGATCAGATGCTGGAAGAAAAGATCACTCTCGCTCGGTCTGGAGGACCGGACACCGATGTTGAGGAATGGCCTGACGTTTCTGAACGTGGGGACCGTGAGGTTCAAGCGAACCTTCCTGTCCCGCTACTCTTATCAAAAGCGGCAAGCCTCTCGTCTCCTACGGATCGGACCCAGGCGATCCCGCGTGAAATCGTGTCCGCCTCGCATGCCCAACGATCTTCTCATCGAATGCTGTTCTTTGCTCTGGTGCTTTTCTGTCTGGCCTTGCTTTTCATTGGTAGTCTGGCTTCCTACATGTTTTTACATCATCAGAACGATCAGGCCAGCGCCGTCCCTCATCTGAGTATCTCATCTGATCAATTACCTGTGCGTTCGCGTTTAATCCTGCATGGATGGAACTTTACCCCACAGGCTCCGATCAGTCTGATGCACGATGCCAGTGCATCACTCACTACAGAAGAGGGCCAGCCCCTGGCTGTTCAGGCCGACTCAAATGGTATCTTTGATGTCTCAGTGATCATACCCGATAGCTGGGCTCCTGGTACTCACCATATCTATGCGAACGATCTACGCCGTCAGATAGGCGCACAGGTGGTGCTCTCCGTTATTGCCGCCTCGACAACGCCAGCCGACAAAACACAATCTACCCCTGCATCTGCCAAAAAAAACGCCAGCGGCCTGACCTTCTCTTCTACCGCGCTCTCCTTTAGAGCCAGCCAGGGGCAGAATCCCGATGAGCAGGTTGTGACGGTTCAGAACGTAACTGATCAAGAGATTGCCTGGAGTAGTAGCGCGCATACCGAGAATGCTGTCTCATGGCTGAGCGTCTCGCCTGAGAGCGGTCGTCTGGCTGTCGGCGCGCGTAAAGATCTCACCATTCATGTGCAATCTCAACAGTTGCAGATAAATAATTATCGGGGAAGTCTGGAGATTAAGGATACCAACGCCACTGAGAAGATTAAAGTGCGGCTTACTGTCGCGGATACCAGTACGCTGGTGGTCCCCAATGCGCTAACGCTTACCGCAACAACTGGTGAGGACAACACAAGCGGACAAAGTCTGCTTCTAAAAAATAGTGGAGCTGTCCCCCTGGATTGGAGTGTGAGCAGCAGCGAGGATTGGCTGAAGCTCTCGCCCGATAGTGGGCACCTGGAAGGAGCTAGCAGCGCTAGCGCTGAAGTTGAAATTAATGCAACAAATCTGAAGCCCGCTGCCTACCGGGGCACCCTGACCTTCTCCTATAATGGTACAACCAGAGTCACTCAGATCTATCTTACGGTCGGTACACAAGCCACACCGGGGCTGAGCGTTACTCCTACCAGCCTCTCAGTATCAGTGCCTCAGGGAAGTTCGCCGGCCCAGCAGACGATAACATTGAACAATCCAGGCAATACCGCCTTGAATTGGAGCAGCGATGTAAGCTATCCTGGCGGTGGCTCACCCTTTGTAACGCTCTCGGAAAATAGTGGAAGTTTGGCGGCGGATGGATCTGTTCCGGTTCGCATCTCATTAGCGCTTGCCCAAGCCAAACCTGGTGTTTATACCGCTCGGATCACCTTCTCGGATCGCGATGGTAAAGCTTCGTCCCAGTCGGTAAGCATTACCGTCACTGTTACCGGTAGCAAAGCGGGCTCCGCTCAACCTGCTCCCACGGCCTCTGCCCAACCGTAAAGAACCAGGGTTTTCTCTCCATTTTTTCACCTAAATGCGCTACAATTACAATAGTTGTAAGGTCATTGCTTGCGGCTCTGATGGGAAATAGGGAAAATGTTCATGTTCAGAGATCGGCGGTCGAATGGGGTAGATCGGGCGATGGCAAGGGAGGACAACACCCTTCCTTTCTTTTCCCAACAGAGTTGCGAAGCCGTTTCCCTACCGGGCCTGGGTACACTTTACGATTTGAGGTATCGTTGACGCTCTTTAGTGGCTTATGCTACACTTTAGGCCGTTAAGCTCAGATAGCGTCTTGGCTATTTTCAATTTTCAACTTTTATATATCTGGAGGATAGAGTCGTGCCAACCATTAATTTTGTACGTGAAAATGTGTCTGTGGAAGTGCCTGCCGGCAATCATGTGCGCTATCCAGCACTTGAAAACGATGTACTGGTCCATTGTGGTATGTGGAAGTTCGCCAATTGTCATGGGAACGGCCTTTGTGGTACAGATCGCGTCGCCGTCTCTCCCACAACCAACACCAGCGAGATGACCTTCATGGAGAAGTTCTGGCTGCGTAACGACCTCAAAAAAAATCCCGCAATGCGCCTGGCCTGTCAGGTTGAAGTCTATGGTGATGTCTCCGTAGACACGCAATGCGGGAAATAAACGGTCAATCAGTTGCGAACGGCAAAGAAGAGGCGTTCGGCAAGCTGATCATTCCAGTAGATCTCGACTTTCCCATTTAACGGCTGAGGGAAGGTAGCATAATTGGCTCCATTATAGGTACCATCATTTGCCACCTCCTTCGGCGGTGTAATGTAGTACAACTGGTCGTTTGTGTACCACTTAATGATCACATTGCCTTTCCCTTTGGGAGCACGAACCGTGTAGGCCACAAATACTTTATCCCCAGGCTTGAAGTTCTGGCCTGGAATGGCTACCGTGTTGGCTGTAGTGATCGAGCTGGCGGTTGAAGCAGAATTAATAATATCTTTGGCTGGTCCGGTCTCCACTTTGGTCGGAGGATCGGTGACGGTCACGCCTTGCGCTGGAATCGTATTGGCTGGACGCGTCGTTCCTAACATCTTTCCTACAAAATCTAGTTTTCCTGTAGCCTTTGCGTAGTAGCCGCCTCCACCACATAACAGGAGCGTCATAATGACTACACTTAGAAATCCGCTGATGGCCCGGTAACGGGGAATGATGGGACGAGGTTTTGTATACATCGGTGGTACGTAGATCGGGCCATTTTCCTCATCTGGCAGGGCCGGTAGCATCGAGCCATTAAAGCCATTGTTAATCTGAATATCCTGGTCTTGAGGCATGACCATAAGCTGTTGCCCATTGGGATCTCCTTGATAAGGGACTGGTAACATTGCGCCCCCCTGTACCGGTGCCTCATTCTGATTTCCTGGCATCTGACCCCAGGCTGCATTGTCATTTAACGGAGCCTGCGCGAAACTATTTTGAATGTTCGCGCTCGAACCACCAGCCCAGCCATTTTGAGGATTACCACCGGCCTGTCCAGAACCATTCTGAAAGTTCATGGTTGGATCGTCCACCCACGAATGCTGGATCGGAAAATCCGTCTGCCCCTGTCCCTGCCCGTTGGTTCCATGCCCACCATCCCAGTATTTTGCCTGACCGGGAAAAGGAACCTGATTGTTGGAGAAGGCAGCGGCATTCTGATTTCCTGCTCCTCCCCAAGATGGAGCTGAGGCTCCCCATTGAGGGACTGAGGGAGAGCCATTAAAATCGGGCCTCCTTACAAGCGGTGAAGGAGCACCACAGTTTTGACAGGGAGCCTCATTCTCTAAGCGAGGCGCATTACAATATGTACAAAGCATAAATGTTATTCCACCTTTTTGCCGCGACCTTGCGCATCAACCAACTGTATTTACTATCCTTCAAAGTAACATTGGATTCTTTAAAGGGTCAAGTTATCCCTTTGTCTGTAGTGCAAAAGGGCTATGCTCTTTTTGTATAAGCGTATATCAACGTGTGTCTTTTATCTCCTGCTCAAATGAGCAAGGAAGATGGGAGAGGAGGCGGGGCGCAGCCCCAGGCCCCAGTCAGGGGACGGCTGTCCCCTGCCCCCCTGCTGATGTCCGATCTGTTGCTCAAATGAGCAAGGAAGATGGGAGAGGAGGCGGGGCGCAATCCCAGTGCACTCTGAGTTTGGCTTGAAGAGGCAGGCGATCTCATGCTACCATTGAAATAGAACGAACGGATGCCTATAACTTTTCATAGTTATCAACAATTGGGCAGGAAAAAGCTATGGATGAGACGCAGGAACAATGGTATAACCGTCAGGCAATCGAGCATCTAGCTCAACATATTCCGTTTGAATGTGATCGAGACGCCAGGGCTGAGCAGATAGAGATGCTCCACGATCTGGTTCTTAAATATGGTCGCCAGATGGACCCCGATCTCTTCGGTTTTGAGGCAAAGACGGAGCTAATTCAGCAGGGGCTTTGGAGCCGCATTGGTTGATCTTATGAGCAAAGGTGCGGTGGTAGATAAGGTTCGCTTCTCTATAAAATGGTAACTATTTATGCATAGTTCCTGTTTGTGCTATTATACTAGCAAACGGAAAGAACACTCTACACAGCCTTGCTTTAACTCTACTATTCCACTTAGAGAGGTTCATCTATGCTCAAGGATACACTGTTGTATCTAGCGCAAAATCGCATCGTTCGCGATTTCGTCATCAGTAATCGAGCAACCAGGAGAGTTTCGCACCGCTTTGTGGCTGGTGAAACTCTCGACGAGGCGGTTCAGACCTGTCGATTCTTAAATCAGCGTGGCCTCCATGTCTCTCTCGACCTTCTCGGCGAGAACGTGTCAGATGCACGCGAAGCAGAAGCTGCCGCTCAGAATTATATTACAATTCTCGACTGTATTAAACAGATAGGAGTAGATAGTAATATCTCGATTAAGTTGACCGCGCTAGGTCTTGATATATCGGAAGATCTTTGTGAGCAGAATGTGCGTACAATTCTGGAAACAGCCAGGCGGTACAATACGTTTGTTCGCATAGATATGGAGGCATCCGCCTACAATCAACGCACTGTGAATATCGCTCTGAAAATGCATCAGGATTTTCCGCTGGTCGGGACAGTGATACAGTCCGCGCTTTATTCTGCGGAAGAGCATGTAGAACAGTTAATCGCCCAGAATGTTCGGGTTCGTCTGGTTAAGGGTGCGTATAAAGAGCCTGAGAGCGTCGCCTATCAGCAGAAAGCTGATGTCGATAAAAACTATCTGAAGTTGATGAACCGTTTACTTGCTCAAGGGAATTATCCAGCGATCGCATCGCATGATCAGAAAATTATTGATGCCGCCTGCGCGTTTGCGCGCGATAATGGGATTAGCAAAGAGAAATTTGAATTTCAGCTTTTGTATGGTATTCGCAGAGATTTGCAGGACCGGTTGGTCTCACAGGGGTATAATGTGCGCGTTTACGTTCCTTATGGCTCGCAGTGGTATCCCTATCTTATGAGGCGCATGGCGGAACGCCCGGCGAACTTGATGTTTGTGGTAAATAATCTTACTCGTTAAGCTATTGGGTCAGGTGGTCTCCTGAGAGGCCACCTTTTTTATGGAAAGATGAGGATCAATGGAAGATCTAGAAAGCCGTTCTTATGACTGATACATTTATTGTGGCTGTCAGTGTTGCTGATATTCATCGGGAACCTGATGCTTCTTCCGAATTGGTTACTCAGGCCCTGATGAATACGCCGGCCCAGGCTGATGATGCGTTTGATCCTACCGGTCTCTGGACCCATATTACTTTGCCTGATTACAGTGGCTGGATTAAAAGTGACCAGTTGGATGAGCTGATCACGCGTGGTTTCTGCGAGGGGATTGGGACCTGTGGGGTGGCGCTACCGTTTTCTGTGGTTGTGATAGCCCCCTCGACCCCTCTTTATCGGGCCCAGAGCGGTGAAGAACGGCTGGGCGAGCTTTATCTATCGACTAGACTGCCGTATATAGATCTTGCGCATCCAGAGCGTTTACGCGTCGCCCTGCCAGGGGATGGCGAGGGCTGGGTTCCCCGAGGGGCGGTCGAGATCCGCGCAAACGATACTCTTTATCCTCGCCAGGAACTTTCTATCGTTACAGACTATGCGCGTGCTTTTCTCGATATCCCTTATTTTTGGGGTGGCACTACCTATCGGGGGATCGATTGCAGCGGTTTTGTGCAGCTTTGTTACCGTATGGGTGGGGATCAACTGCCTCGCGACGCCAATCAACAGCATGACTTTCTTTCGAAGAGCTTGGAACAGTCAGAATTGCGCGAGGGCGACCTTCTCTTTTTTGGGCGGCAAGAGATTACCCATGTGGCGCTAGCCCTGACTCCCACCGAGTATATCCATGCCGAGGGGCAGCAGTTCAACAAAGTGACCATTACCAGCCTGGACCCGACTCATCAAGCATACAACGCTTACTTAAAAGAATTGATTTGTGGGTATAAACGCGTAAGAACGTGAGAAAGGATACAATGTATGCCTGTCCTTCCGTATAAAGGAAAATGGCCCACCATCGCTGACAACGTATTTATCGCTCCAGGAGCGATGGTGATTGGAGATGTTACCATTCATGAGGGAGCCAGTATCTGGTATAACACCGTTGTGCGAGGGGATACCGCCGCGATTGTCATTGGCAAGAACACCAATATTCAAGATAATTGTACCTTGCACGTCGATCCTGGCGCGCCTCTGACTATTGGAGAGGAATGCACTATTGGGCATGGAGCGATCGTCCATGGAGCCACCATTAAAGATCAGGTGTTAATCGCTATGCACGCGACCGTTCTTTCGCATGCCCAGGTGGGAGCGCAGACCTTGATTGGAGCTAATGCTCTGGTTGGTGAGTATAAAGTAATGCCTGGGGGGGTGCTGGCTCTTGGTGTGCCCGCGAAGGTTGTCAGGGAGCTCTCCGAAGAGGAGGGGCAGCGGATTCGTCAGAGTGCCTCTGGTTACTGTCAGCGGGCCAGCGAACATCTTGAGTCCCTTAAAGCCATTGGAGACTAGGCAAAGAGAAAGATTGGTCTGATTCTGCTAGTCCGTTTACATATGCAGAATCAAACGAGCGATAATGAAAAAACCTACCAGGAAGCAAACGATAAATGTCACGAGGCAGATTGCCCAGAGCAACGGTCCAGAGAAACGGGAAGGTTCTGGACTACTGTATGAAGCTTGTTGAGCCATTTGAAACCCGTTGTTGCTGGCAGAGGGCGTATCCTGCGGAGGATAGTTTCCAAGGTTTACACCGGAACTACCTGGTAGCGTAAGCTTGCCAGAGGGGGGGGCATACTGTTGTGAGGAGGCTCTTGCCAGCTCTTTTCTGCTCTGCGCGACCCCGACCGCGACTGGCTGCTCTGGTGGAGGATCGTAGGTATCAACCATGCCCTTTAACTCTGTTAGCAAGGTCTCGGGAGTCGAGATATGTTGAGGGTGCTGGCTGATCAGTGTCCGCGCGATAAGGTCACAAAGCTCCGCTGGATAGTTGCGTTGAAAACGCAGCCTCCCATCGGGTGATGGTTCAACCCCCGTACCCTCTGGATTTCTAGCGGCTACCAGTTGATAAAGCAGCAAGCCGACCGCTCGTGTATCGTCGGCCCGCCGTCCCTCTGTTTGCTGGCCCCAAGGAGTCCCAAAGTCCGAGATCGGCTCCAGTCGATTTCCTAACACGCTCCAGGCTTGAAAATAATATTGATCGCTGGGTAAAGCAAAATTATTGACGCGTACAAGGCCGGTATGGTCACGCAGGACCGCTGCCGGCGTCAAGTCACCGTGGTTCACTTTGCGCGAAGAGCTGCCAGCGTACGCTAATGCCTGGCAAATCTGGTAGCCGAAATCCGCAACCTCGTAGGCTGAGAGGGAAACCTGCTGTAAAGCAGCTAGCTCGTCTCCATCCACGTACTCTTGAACAATGTAGAGCGCCTCCGGCTCAACAATCACATCATAGAGGCCAATAATATTAGGATGTGAGAATTGAGACGTTTGACGGATCGATGTTCTGTACATAGGTACCTGGGCTGGTGGCACGACTTTTACCGCCACGGTACGGTGCAATACCTGATCTACCCCTTGAAAGACAGTACAGACCTGTCCCTGCTTTATCAGGCGCTGTAACAGATACCGCCTGTTAATCACCCGGCCTGTTTCCACAATAAATGCCTCTTAAGTCTAAATATCAAAGCATGCTTCTGAAAGATAGCGGATTCAGTATATCATATCGAGTTCATTCCGAAAAGTAAAATAGGTAGCTTATCTCATCAATGAGGAATTCCGGTTGCATTGGCCTATAGCTATTGCTACAATAGTGACTAAAAGCCTAATGCTGGTCTCACTGAAGGATACTGGAGAAAGTTTTTTATGGCTACATCTACCGATCAGGCTCTTGTTTTTATTGGACCGGGCCTTACTCCTTTCAAACGTATTGTGACGATACTGGGCGTGCTGGGCGTAACGCTCCTGGTGCTCTGGATCGCGCTCCACCAGGGGGGTTCAGCGATCGGCAGTACGATTGCCGCGCTCCTCTTTATTACTGGCTTTATTCTGTATTTACGAATTGTGGCACCTGTCCCTTTTACGATTTCGGTCTCTCCCACCGGAGTGGTCAAAAAGGCGAACAATGGGGAGGAGATCGCGCTCGATTGGTCGGACATAACCAGGGTGAAAGAGGAATTCTTCCATAATGGGAAACGTATCAGCGTGGGGATTTATCGCGTCCCTCAGTTGCCTCAGCAGAAAGCTAGGGCCTGGGTGGTTTACCGTGATGATGTGAATGATCTGGATGGGCTGGCCCAGACGCTAAAATCTTTGAGACCTGAGACCTGTGAATGGATAAGTGAAAAGGTTCATGACTGATAGTGAGGCTAGAGATAGGCCCGAGCCTCGCTGGCTTTAAAGCTGGCATAGATGCTCTGGCCTTCCATCAGGTCCATTTCGGCGGCGGAGTTCGCGGTGATCTCAGCGGTGAGTTGTAACCCTCCTAATTCCTGAATCAGACTGACCCGGACGCGGCCCTGGTCCTGCTCAATTGGCAAGATCTGAAGGATTTTTCCCTGGAAGCTGTTTCGGGCCGAGCCCTCGGGTCCCTCTCGGTGCAGTGTAATACTTCGAGGATCAACAACAACGCTGATCTGCTGCCCTGGTTGGCCCTGTTCCTCTTCTAGCATGGCCTGCACCTCAACCTCTCCAGCTTCCAATTCGATGCGAGCTAGTCGACTCTGGCGCTCATGGAGCTTCCCCTGAAAAAAGTTCATCCCGACCAGCTCGGCTACATAAGAGGATCTGGGATACCTCAGGAGATCCTGCTGACCTCCCTGCTGAAGAAGCCTCCCTTGCTCCAGGACGAGAATCTGCTCCCCGAAGACCAGCGCATCCAGATAGTTGTGTGTAACCATTACAGTGGTGATGCCCGTCTCACGCAGAAGCTGGCGCAGCTCTTGACGGATCTCCCTTCTGGTCTGAACATCCAGGGCCGCTAAGGGCTCATCCAGCAATAATAGTTCAGGCTTTAAAACCAGGGCTCGGGCGATCGCGACCCGTTGCTGCTGCCCACCTGAAAGCTGTGCTGGCCTTCGTTTCTCATATCCCGTCAAACGGACCTGCTCCAGCGCCTCTCCAACTGTGCTCTTGATCTGCCCATTGGGTAGATGCTGAGATCTCAATCCGAAACAAATGTTCTCCCAGACGTTTAAATGAGGGAAGAGTGCGTAATCTTGAAAAACGTATCCGAAGGGCCTTTGCTGGGGCGAACGATAGATATTGTGCTCACTGTCAACATAGGTTATGCCATTGAGCACAATCAGCCCGCGCTGAGGTTTTGAGAGGCCAGCAAGGAGTTGGAGAACAGTACTTTTTCCGGCTCCACTTTCTCCCAGTAGGACCGTTGTTTTACCATTTTCAGCAGAAAAGCTCAGTTCCAGATGGAAAGATTGGAGCGTCATATCAAAAAAGCACTCTAGCATATTTCTAGTATAAACGAGCTTGAGGCTTCTTTGCAATGAGTTGTGAGAGCCTCAGCAATTTGCTTACTTTTACTTAGATACATAACTTGCGTTAGAGCAGGTGTAATGGTATACTATGTTCGACAGTTTCTATCCTATTCTGGTTCATTGCAACTGGAAAGCAAAAAAGATATGATATCCAAATCAACAACATCTACAGAAAGAATTGCGAACGCGAAGCATATCTGTCCTCGATATGAATACGCGATTGGGATCCTTGGGAAGCGTTGGACGGGACTACTGCTGGAGGCCCTGATGGATGGGCCGCGCCGTTTCTGTGAGCTAACTGCTGCGGTTGAAGGGCTTTCCGACCGGGTACTTAGTGATCGTCTGCGTGAATTAGAGACGCAGGAGATTGTCGAGCGCGTTGTTTATCCACATGTGCCGGTCCGCGTTGAGTACAGGCTGACTGAGAAGGGACAGGCTTTAAAGCCCGTGGTTGATCAGATCCACGTGTGGGCTGAGCAGTGGGGTCCCTGCACCGATTCCGAGTAGCTTACTGCCCGGCCTCCTTTCTCCTTTGGGTATCGAACCAGGCGGTTATGATATACTGGGGATATGGAGAATTTATGGGCCCCCTGGCGTATGGCCTTTATTACGCCTAAAAAGGACCAGCCTGATGAGGGCTGCATTTTCTGCACAAAACCAGCGGCCAACAAGGATGACGAGAACTACATTGTCTACCGAGGGAAGCGCTGTTTTGTGATGCTCAACCTCTATCCCTACAACAACGGCCACTTGATGGTCGCGCCCTACAAGCACAAAAGCACGATTGAGGACCTGGATGCTGAAGATCTGGGTGAGATGATGAGTCTGGCGCAGCTCATGCTCAAAGCGTTACGCGAGGTAATGAATCCACACGGCTTCAACATGGGAATCAATCAGGGGAAGATCGCGGGAGCGGGCTTCGCCGATCACGTGCATTACCATGTTGTCCCCCGGTGGGATGGGGACACCAACTTTATGCCGGTGCTTGCCGACATCAAAGTTATTCCCGAGCACCTGGATACCGTTTATAAACATCTGAAAGAAGCGGTTGCGGATATCCAAACGTAGGAGAGCTGCCTGCGAGTCTGTTGAGAAAAGGGAACGCCCTTGAGGTGCGGTAGGAGCGCTTCGCGAAGCGTGCGCATCCTTTCGGGGTCGCAGGATCTCCCCGGAGGCATGGCGCGGTGCGCCAGATGCGGCACGTCATCGCGGCGCTCGACGGGCCGTCCTACGCCGCGTCCACTCTCCGAGACCGTTTTATAACCTTTGATCTTTTAACGGTACTGTGAGCAACTTGCTTCTTAAATTGAAACCCCCTTCTATTTGCCGTAGGGGTACCACCACGGTTTGCTGCCACCCTCGAAGTCCCAGTGGACGTGCTTGGTCTCGCGAAACTCGTCAAGCCCCTCTTCTCCCAATTCCCTACCTAATCCACTTTGTTTAAATCCCCCGAATGGGCCCGCATCGTTATCCGTCAATGGGTCATTGATCCAGAGGGTGCCAGCCTCGACCTCTTCAAAGAATCGCTTGGCCCGGATGGGATCATAAGTGTAGAGGTTGGCTCCCAATCCATAGGGACTATCGTTAGCTAATGCGATCGCTTCATCAAAGCTGCTATAGGTCATGATCGGGATGGTGGGCCCGAAGGTTTCCTCGCGCATGATGGGCATACCATGATTGACGTTGGTGAGGACCGTCGGCTCATAGAAGTAGCCTTTGTCTATCTTCTCTGGACGCCGACCTCCGGTCAGAATTCTGGCTCCCTGAGACCGGGCCTCGTCCACCTGGGCCTCGACTTTGGCTCGGTAGCGATCCCCGATCAGCGGCCCCATATCGGTTTCGGGGTCCAGACCTGATCCCAGTTTGAGCTCACGAGCGTACGCGGTGATCCGCTCAATGAACTCGGGCGCAATCTTCTCGTGAACATAGACACGTTCGGTCGAGGTGCAGACCTGTCCGCTATTGAGCAGGGCGGCCCAGGCCACGCCCGGAACGGCGATCTCTAAATTGGCGTCTTCCGCGACAATAAAGGCGTCCTTTCCCCCAAGTTCCAGATGGAGTTTTTTCATCTGGGGCGCGACCAGTCGGGCGATCTGCTGTCCGGTTGCCAATGAACCGGTAAATGCGATCATGCGGACCCGTGGATCTACGACCAGCGGCTCGCCGGCCTCTTTGCCGGTCCCACTGATAATATTGACGATGCCTGGAGGCAGGTGCGCGAAAATTTCGGCGAAGATCAGAGTAGAGAGTGGGGTCATCTCGGATGGTTTTAAGACAACGGTGTTTCCAGCGGCCAGAGCCGGAGCGACCTTCCAAGCCATCAGAAGAATGGGATAGTTCCAGGGGACGATCGCCGCGATCACACCGATTGGCTCTTTTAAGACCATTGCCAGTTGCGTCTCTTCTACAGAAGGGATCACTTTGCCCCTGCTGTGCCGACCGATCTCGGCATAGTATCGGAAGCAAGCCGCCGACCAGCTCATCTCGTCGCGGTTCTCGATCAGTGGTTTCCCACCCTCCAATGTGAGAAGGTGGGCGATCTCCTCTGTTCGGGCGGTCAACTGCTGAGCGATCTCGTGCAGCAGCTCAGCTTTCTGCCCGGCGGGGAGCCGTTTCCAGGCGGGAAAGGCCGCCTGGGCCGCACTGATCGCCTTATCAACATCGGCGGCGTTGGCCGCTGGGGCCGTATCAAGGATCTCTTCGGTGGCGGGGTTGCGCACCTCGATCACCTCTCCCGAGCTGCCTGAGGTATATTCGCCATTGATCCACATTCTGTACGACATACGCTTTCCTTGTTCAAGAACTAGTTACCGGCTTCAATCGGAGGCTTACTCTTCCAACCGGAGCGGCTGACCTTCCCGGCATTTTTGCGGCTCGTAGTACCGAAATGGGCCTCCAGCAAGCTTGCTCGCTGATAAAGAATCTCTGAGGCGCGGCCAGCGTCAAAGCTGATACTGTCAATAAGTTCGGGGTCCTGGGAGATCTCTTCAAAGCGAGTCGCGATTGAACGGATCGTCTGGGGATCGGTGATCCGTCCATCGCGGACAGAGTCATAAGCCTCGCTGAGCGCCTGAGCCTTCAAAGACTTCGCGGAGACCGGTTCCTGAGGTTGAGCAGGTTGGAGGGGAGCCTTCTTTAAGTCTGCCCCCTCGATCGCGACTGTCTTGAATTCTAGAGCTGGTACGGTCGCCGGATCATCTCGCTCGGCTTGAATGGGACGACTTGGGCGGCTGGGGCGACTCGGACGACTGGGTTTACTATGTAACTCAGGTTCAACTGGCTTGCTTAAGCGTGGGATCAGCGTAATATCTTGAATACGTACCCCATTAATTAACACGCCCCACGCGATAATCCTGTCTTGCAATCGCTGGGCCAGCCGCATCTCAATCCCTTCCCAGCGGGTCTCATAGGCTGCCAGATCCAGATCAAAGGCCTGATATTCCGTTGTTGAGCTAAGCTTACGGGAGACCGAACTATGTTGCCAGGCGAGAAAATCTTCGGGATGGAGCTCGTGGACAACGCTTTGTAGCGTTCCTCGAAATAGCTCATGCAAGCTTTCTTCCCAGTTATTTACCTCGGTCAGCACCAGATGAGCATCTTCCGGCTCCAATTGGTAGCTCAGGACCGCCGAGAGCTGGATATCCTCATCGCGCGAAACCTGAACCTTTTGGGGTGGACACTGCCAATGCGTCTCACGAGTATTCAACGAGTAGAGGATTTTCTCCCAGGGGAGCCGAAAGTTCAGGCCAGGGAAAAGTGTGCGATTATACCGTCCGAACGCGAACGCGATATCCACCCGGCCATCGGGCACCGGGTGAAAGGTAAAACGCCCAATCACCACCGCCAGCGCCACCACAATTGCCAGGAGAACAATACTGATAAACGGGCCGAAGATGGCGAAACAGCCTAGAATTAAAAAAAAGACAAAGCCAAACGAGAAACCCATTAACCAGAAGGTATCGTTCTCGCCAGCATAATAAAGCACAATCCCTTGAATGATCGCCACCGCGAGCAAGACCAGCCCGAAAGGTAACAGGCCCGGCGGTGTGAGATATGCCGTACCATTCAAAGAAAAAACGCAGGCTAAAAGAAAAATGAGTCCGCTAATAATTAAAGGGACCAGGATTGGGGAGGACTGACGTACCATAGAGAGCGCCTGCCGGCCCCGGTTCGCGAGAACCTTTTTGAGATCCTTCTCTTTTGCTCGTGTCTGGTTCCCTTGTGGGATGTCTTCGTCTAGAGCGTCAGGATCGGGCAGATCATCCTCAAAAGGCGCAAGCTCAGATTGCGCCAGGCTGGCTTCCCCACGCAAGGGCTGACTTGTCTTCTCGGGACCCTTCCAGTCTGAAGTCATAGGTTTTCTTTTTACCCTCTCATCCGTAAAATCAGCCGACCACACTATTTTTCAAACAGGTTTTTACTGGCTGTAAGCCTTCGTTAAAAAAAGGCTCTACAAGAGGAACGTGCTAAGACTGTCTTGGGAAACTTTGAAGCTATTCTACCTATGTTCACCATACACAGACATCCTATTGACAGACAGGTACATTCAGGGACGGACCCTATTTTTTCAGGCTACAACCGCCGCAGCCACCGCCACTTCCACAACCGCCACTCTTCCCGGTTCCACAGCTTCCACAACCGCCGGTTCCACAACTGCCGCAGCCACCCTTAGATTGCGGTTCCTCTACACGCAGTTCTTTCACAGGGACATTAATCGTCACACCGCTCTCCAGCATAACCTCGACAGCCTCCAGCGGGACATTCACTGAAACAACCTTACCGGGTCCACTTGCTGTATTAAGAATCATCCCCATCTGCGGCATTGTTTGCTTGGCCTGAATATAATTATCGTTTTCATAAGAAAGGCAGCACATCAGTCGGCCACAAACGCCAGAGATCTTAGTAGGATTAAGGGGGAGGCCCTGCTCTTTCGCCATCTTGATGGAGACCACACCAAAATCGGTAATCCAGGAGCTGCAACAAAGCGTCTTCCCGCAGGGGCCGATCCCCCCTTGTAGCTTAGCCTGGTCGCGCGCGCCAATCTGGCGCAACTCTATTCTGGTACGGAAGGTGGCCGCGAGATCTCGCACCAGCAAGCGGAAATCCACCCGCTTGTCCGCAGTAAAATAAAAGGTCAGACGGCTACCATCAAAGGTATATTCCGCCTCGACCAGTTTCATCGGCAGTTTGTGGGCTGTCACGCGTTCGGCACATTGGACCAGCGCATCCTTTTCCTTGTTTTTAAAGGAAAGCATCATGCGCAGATCTTCTTCCGCTGCTATCCGCAGAATCGGCTTTAGAGGGTCGGTCAGTTCGCCAGGGAGGATACGTTTAGAGGCGATGACGATCCGTCCGGCCTCTACACCCCTGCCCGTCTCCACAACCACAAACTGCCCGTTTGTATAACTTTGATCCTCAGGATCAAAGTAGTAAATGCGTCCGGCAGGTCGAAAACGAATACCGACGACCGAGATGAGAGTCTCTACATGTGTTGCTGGCGACATAGTTGTTATCTTCGCTAGCTAGTAAGATGTAAAAGAAAAAGGAGTGGTTTCCCTACCTTCCTTTTCTACATCTCATTGGTTAACAGGATCGCTTCCGCTACTTCCCGCATAGATTTGCGGTTATTCATACTGGCCTTCTGGATCTTCCGAAACGCTTCGGCCTCGGATAGGCCCTGTTTTTCCATCAACAGACCCTTGGCCCTCTCTACAACTTTGCGGGTCTCCAGTTGCTCAGACAGGGTTCTGGCCTTCTCTTCCATCGAGCGAAACTCCGCGTAACGGGCCAGCGCCACTTCGATCGCGGGAGCGACCTCGCTCTCGCGCAACGGCTTTACAATGTAGTTGACAACACCAGCCTCTTTCGCGCGTTCCACAAGCTGCTGGTCCCCAAAGGCCGTTAGTAATAGAACGGGAGCGACCTTCTCCTGCGTTAGAATCTCGGCGGCGGCGATCCCATCGACATCCGGCATCCGAATATCCATAATCACCAGATCGGGGCGCAGCTCTCGTGCCAGATTGACCGCGCTCTGGCCGTCACCAGCCTCACCAACTACCAGATATCCCTGCTTCGTCAGGATATCGCGCAGATCCATGCGTTGAATCGTCTCATCATCGGCAATAATTATCCGTGTTGGCATGGAAATACCTCATCTACAATAGAGATATACGTTCGTGACTATATGCCTTCTTCGACCGCTTATGGGTGGAAGACTCTATAGTCAGGGAAAATATCATGATTTTGTGGTGGTAATCACACAGAGTATACCATAACTGGGACCAATGAGTCGAGAAAAATTTTTGATGATGTAATATAGAAAGGAACAGCACTTTTCTCTTTATAGATACCGCTCCTTCCCAGGTCTTAAGCAACGTAGGTTAATAACCCGGTTTCGCTTAAAACTCTATTCAAGAGAAGAGCTTCATGAATAATTACTTCTAGCTGCTGCGGGGTAATTGACTGCCGACCATCGCAGAGCGCATGCTCGGGGTCGATATGCGTCTCTAAAATAATCCCGGCTGCGCCGGCCACTACCGCTGCTCGCGACATCGCCGGGACCAGTTCCCGCTTCCCCGTGGCATGACTGGGATCTACCACCACGGGCAGATGCGTCAGTCCTTCTAACAAAGGGATACAGGCAAGATCGAGCATGTTGCGCGTGTGGGGCTCAAAGCTGCGCACACCTCGCTCGCAGAGGATTACATTGGGATTGCCCGTTGCCAGAATGTATTCCGCAGCCAGCAACCATTCGTCGATCGTTGTAGAGAAGCCACGCTTTAACATAATTGGGCGTTTAAGGCTATTGCGCCCGGCAGCCTTGAGCAGGCTGAAATTCTGGACATTGCGTGCCCCGATCTGAAGGATATCGGCATACTCGGCTACAACCTCTACCGTCTCTGTATCCAGCACCTCAGTAATCACCGGTAGACCAGTAATCTCGCGGGCCTCGGCCAGAATTTTCAGGCCCTCGATTTGTAAACCCTGAAACTGGTAAGGGGAGGTGCGTGGTTTGTACGCGCCACCGCGTAAAATGTTTGCTCCCGCCTTCTTGACGGCTAGAGCCGTGTCCAGAAGTTGATCTCGGCTCTCAACGGCGCAGGGGCCAGCAATAATTATCGGTTGATCTCCACCGATCTCAACAACCTGTCGGTCCTCGCCGACAGGTACGATCGTCTTCTGTTTGAATGCTTTGCTCGCCAGCTTATAGGGAGTCGTGATCGGGATAATCCGGTTGACCGCCGCCTCGTGGGTCAGCGTCTCAAGGGCCAATGGGGGAAGGGCTTTCCCGTCTAGAACGATCACCTCAGTTTTTTCTAATTGGACAGTAGTGATCGGCGAGAGGTTCCTGATCATCTTATGAAGAAGCGAGAGTAATTGAGCGCGTTCCTCTGTAGTCGCATCATCTTGTAGTTGAATAATCATAGCCGTATCCTTAGTCTTTCAGGTAAACAAAAAAGCAGAGGTAAATTCCTCTGCTTGTCCGACATGTAAGTGTTTTTTTTGGCTCAGCACAAAGAACCCACCATCATGTCGGAGGGCTAAACCAGTAATAATAGCTAAATTTTATGAAAGTTTGTGTGCTGAGCATACCTGTATCCGTTTTCTTAATAGAATAGCAAGAATCGAAACGACAAAGCGGTCGATAGATCCTTATTAGGATTATAAGCGGCCATGCAAATTTCTGTCAAGCTTGATAGGACTGCTTCAAGCCTTTTTACTTTTTCTTATCGCGTCTCTGGCGCTGGCGATACTCTGTGTAGAGGTTATCATGCTCGCCCGGTACCCCTTCACGCACTGTTGGTGGTATCACCCGTTCGCCTGGTGTTCCCCGACTTGGGGTTGAGCCGCGCGGCGTCCCTGCTGACGAGAAGGTTCGGGGAATCATATCAAGCCTCGCCAGTACGATCAGCAAAACCACCAGGAAGACTAGGTAGATGACCGTTGATAGGCTAATGGGAACCTGTCCCCCGAAAAGATTTAGCGAGACGAGCAGTGGATCGAGATCCTTGGATTTCAGGTACTGTGTCAGGAAAACCCCAACAAATTGGGCAGCAATCAGATAGATCAACATTCCCAAAATGTATTTAAGTTTGAACGGATTGGCGGGTCGGGCTGGCCGAGCTGAATTTGTGCGCGCGGTGGCCGGTTTGCTCTCCAGTTTTTCCTGCTCAACGGGCTGCTTTTTCTCGTTGACTTTTTCCTCAGTACCTTTGCGAGATCGCTCAGCCCGAGCGAGACGAGCGGCAGCGGCTTTGGAGGAGCGTGCCTCTTCAGATTTCTCACTTTTATCGGCACTAGAAAAAAAGCTCGCTCGCCTCGCGACCCTGGGTACCACTGGCATAATTGGAATCTGGCCAGTATCTTTACTTTGACCCGTAGTCGTATCAGAGGTCTCGATCACCTCATTCGTAGGTTCCATTTGCTCTGATGGCTCTGATGGCGTAGACGCTTCTGCCGCAAGCTCTTTCGCGCTGGTTATCAGGATGGGGCGGTTACGATCTGTTTTTGGGCGTTTGGAAGATGGAGATTGCCTGCGGCTATTCTCCTGGGTCATGGTCGGCCTCCGGGACGGTTCTCACTGGATGAAAAAGACGACTCATCATTTTTTTCTTGCTTATTCTCCTCCTCGGGAGTCAGGTAGCGCGAGCTAGCCTGAATATCGGGCGAAGAGGGTCGGTCTGTCGGTACATCTCCCTGATCGCTTGATGGTAGCGGCTGGAATTCAGGGGTTGTTCCCTGATAAACTGAGTAGCCCGTCTGCTGCGATGGCGATTGGGGAGATGGATATTCTGGTGCTGACACCGAGGGCGGTGAGGGATACCCCATAGAGATGTCTTGAGGAGTCGATAACGGGTACTGTGCTGACGGTGATTGTCTGGGAGTCTGAGCTGGATAAGCCAGTGGAGGAGTAGAAGACTGTGCTGGTACATTCTGCTGCATCTCCAGAACCGCAATGCCCGCTCGGGCGATCTCATCATCGCGTCCAGGCGCATTTCCACCGCTCACGCCAATCCCCCCGATTGTTGCCCCACCCGTACGGATCGGCCAACCACCGGCGGCCATAATAAACTTTCCATGGGACATCGTTGCCATACTGGCGGCAAAGCCCGGAATACCCGGAGCCCATTGTGCTACCGCGTCGGTCGGCTGATTAAACATAACCGCTGTAGCGGCTTTAGCGATACTGATATCGACCGTGGCCCATCCATAGGGTGACATCATGCGCTCAAACAGTACCAGATGCCCACCTGCATCAACGATAGCGATGCTGATCGGGCTGCGTAATTCCTTTGCGCGTTGCTTGCTGGCCTCTAAAATTCGACGCGCTAAATCGATCGACATACTCACGCGTGCTGCTCCTTCTTTGACGTTCCAGTCTATGTAGCGGAACATCTTTGATTTCCAGAAGGAAACCATCTTTCTTCTATCAATATTGGCTTCAGTATATCATAACTAGCTCGGCTGCAATAGAGAAATGTGATTCTTCTGTCATGGCGAATTTGGATATAAATGAGGAGATATTCGCAAGTAAATGAGAAAGTGCTTTCACATAAATGAGGGGATACCCGCACATAAATGAGCGGTCCTACACGATCTGTACCCGCTCCTGTTGCCAGATCAAGCGGGAATACTTTTCTTTAACAAGCTTTTCCGCCAGACGCCACTCAGCCTCGCTTACTTCAGCCGGCTCAAACGGATGTTGTAACATGCTACTAAAGCCCCGCTGAAAAGCTTCCGCCACCTGATTCCAATCCGGCTCTGGAATAAAGGTTGAGAGCGCGGTACTTTTCTCAAGGTACTCGGTCAGCGCTTTTTCCCGCTGCTCCTGGCTCTTAAAGGCAATCAGCTCAAAAAAGTCGGCGGCCCGATCCCTCAAGGGAATTGAACCCTGCTGCAATAACACGTCATCACGCCAGACTTGCGCGCTTCCAACTAGCTTATAACCCTCACAGACTAGATCGGCCTGGGTGGTGGAGGCGAAACAGGCAGCCGAGGGGTTTTTACTTACATGCTCATTGCTAATCTCACAGGGGAGCCCTAACCCCTTTAAGGCTTCCATCAAGCCTCGCAACAGGTAGGCATAGGCGGAGACAACTCCACCCGGTACGCCATATTGTTTGCCAATCACAATGCTATAGGTAAAGTCGTCGGGATGATAGACGGCTCGCCCTCCGGTCGGCCTTCTAACAAGCGCGACACCGCGTTTCTCGCACTCCTCGATCCGCATTTCGCGCTCGGCATTCTGAAAACGCCCCAATGAGATCGACGGTTGCTCCCAACGAAAGACGCGGAGTGTTGGTGGCACCTCTCCCCGGAGATGTGAAATCAAAATCGCCTCGTCAAGCGCCATATTCATCGGTGCACTCAATGGAGGTGTGTTTAGGAAACGGTAGCTTTCACCCATGATGCTTTTTCCTGCCTGCTAACTACGACTTTTCGCGCGGGCCGCCTGCCACTTTTCTCGCTGACTTTGACGTACCTGTTCCGAAGCGGGTTGATATTCCATTAAGAATGCGTCCCGAAATTGGGGATATTCTCCATCTAAAATCGACTTTCTTAGATCCGCCGCCAGCCTTAGCATAAAGCGCAGATTATGAATTGTCGCTAAACGATAGTAGAGTTGCTCTTCCGCTCTCGCTAAATGATGTATGTAAGCTGCACTATAGTTACGACACGTAGAACAATCGCAACCTACTTCCACAGGCCCCTTCTCCGTACGGAAGCGAGCAGATTTAATAGTAACTCGCCCCTGGCGTGTGAAAAGCGCGCCATGGCGCGCCACCCTGGTTGGGAGCACGCAATCAAACATATCCATACCCAAGCCAACACCGATAACCAGGTCCTCGGGCGATCCCACACCCAGAAGATGACGAGGTTTAGCGCGTGGGAGGGAAGGAGTAGTCGCCTGGAGCATCTCCCACATCAGCTCTTTGGGCTCGCCCACGGATAAGCCGCCGATTGAGAGGCCGGGAAAAGGTAGGTTCCCAATGTACTCGGCGCTCTGTTGCCGCAGTTCAGGTTCAAATGCCCCCTGCACAATCCCAAAGAGTGTCTGCTCCGGCTTATAATGATCTTTGACCGCGAGCGCGCGTTCTTCCCAGCGATGCGTACGCTCCATCGCTGCTCTGGCCTCATCTTTACCACATGGATAAGCGGCGCAGATATCCAGGGGAAGAACAATATCGGCCCCAATCTCCGCCTCGATCTGCATCACGCTTTCGGGCGTTATCAAGTGGCGCGAGCCGTCCAGATGGGATTGAAAGTGGGCCCCTTGCTCACTTAATTTGCGGAGGTGACCGAGGCTAAATACTTGAAAGCCTCCGCTATCGGTGAGGATCGGACCATCCCATCGCATGAAATTATGCAGACCTCCGAACTCATTGATCAGTCCGGTCCCTGGCCGCAGCATCAGATGGTAGGTGTTAGACAGGATAATTTGCGCGCCGACCTCACTCAATTCCTGGGGAGAAACACTTTTGACCGTGGCCTGGGTGCCGACCGGCATAAAAATTGGTGTCTGAATCTGGCCGTGGGGAGTGGTAATCGTCCCGGCTCGTGCCCATGTATCGGGACATTCCGCCTCAATTGTATAGGAAAATGCTGGCATGCGTTCCTCTGTGCAAGTAAAAGCCAATGGCTATAATACTCTCCATTCTCTCACAAGGGTCAAGTAAAGCTTCATACATTGGGAAATGTATATGAGGTCCCTCAAATGGTCGGTCTCTCTCTAACACCCTTTCAAGCAATGTTCCATCGGAATCGCGAAGCGTCCCCTTGCCGCTATATGTAGGCGAGAAAATTTATACATGAAGTTAACCAACATTATTCTTCAGGTTAAAATAGTCGTGTTGGGAAAAGAATATAAAGAATCACCGAACTACAACGTGAGTCACTACACAATCTAACTACTAAATCAAACTTATTATAAATTTTCGATGCTATAATCAGCACATATAAAAAAAGTGTAAAGATACGCTGAAAATATACAATTTGGCGAAAAAACTCTTGAAAATTAGGGTGAGATCGTGTATGCTTCAAACGGTATCCGATATCGGTCACGTATAAAGCTAGTCCAGAACGCTGGTGATCCCGCTGGTTGGGTCGTAGTCAATCAGGCTGGTAGTAGCTGCCAGGAAGTGGGCCCTGAGGAATACCAACTTATCACATTAGGAGGTCCCTAGTTGAGCTTCGTCGACAAAACTCTGAAGTGCCGCGAGTGCGGAAACGATTTTGCTTTCACCGCCGGTGAGCAAGAATTCTACCAGCAAAAAGGCCTGATGAATCAGCCGGGTCGATGCCCAGACTGCCGGGCCGCCCGCCGTGCTTCTGCGGGTGGTATGGGAACCCGCTCCGAGCGTGCTCCTCGCGAAATGCATACAGTTATTTGTGCTGAATGTGGTAACGAGACGCAGGTCCCATTCTTGCCCAAGAATGACCGCCCGGTTTATTGCAGCCCCTGCTACGATAAGGTGCGCGTCGCCCGCAGCTAACCTGACTATTTTCTCCCCTCTTTGACCGGCTTCAGTCAGTCTGGCTCTGCGGGGAAAAGATAGGGATGGTCGGGATAGTCTTTCCCCGAGAGCTTTTCCAAATCTACCTTAACCATTTTACCTTGCACCTTTATGCAAAAAAACAGCGAACGCTTGCTCTTTTTAATGAAGAGGTAAGCGTTTCGCTCCTCCAGGCTCTTTCTCTGGTCCCACGGTCTTTTCATTCTAGAAAGAAGTGGGGTCCAGGGGTGTCAACCCCTTGACGGGGGCGGAGCGTCTCCGCGCACCTTCTCCCCCTCCTCGCTGCCGAAGGCGGCAGAAGAAGAGAATGAAACAGCCTTGCTCTAGTCCCACGCTGGTTGACTCTCCCTTCTTCTAAACATATACTTACTATTAGTAGTGTTTTTCTTTTATCTAGAACTGCCGATTATCCTTTTCCAGGTGCCCACAACTAATGGTGTCGCGCGTATCTAGAAAAAGTGAGCTAATCCACTATTATATTTCCTCTATACAGGTTTGTAGATAGGCGCAGAGAACAAAATCTGGCTTTTTTTTGTTATCAATTATAAAGAGCTTGATATTCTCGTTGTCAGATAAAAATTGGCTATTTTATAAATGTTCTGGAGCTGGAATGTTACATCTTCCAGTCCTTGTGCGTTTCTTTTGCATATAGATCCACTTTTTATTCTTTAGTTGAAGGAAGCAGGGAGGGGGGAATTGGGGCTCTGCCCCAGCCCCCGGCAGGAGGGAATAGAGCCCTCCCGTGCCTCCCGTTTTTGTCTCATTTTACTATTCGTTACTGTTCTCAATCTTTTTCGTAGAACGATGGCGAGGATTTCAGGGGTATCTTGATGATGGCTATTAATTCCGGTGAATCCCTTGCACCTGCCCAGGTTACATTGCAGCTTCTCTTAAAGGAGACGCGTACATATCTCTCCGATGGCGATCTGGAGAAAATTCTGCGCGCCTATGATCTGGCTGAAAATGCTCATCGTGGCGTCTTCCGTCGATCTGGCGAGCCGTATATATTGCATCCTTTAGAGGTGGCGTTGCTACTCGCGGATATGCGTATTGACGCGGATGGGATTGTAGCCGCGCTTCTGCATGATGTTGTTGAAGATACAGACTCTTCCCTTAACGATCTTCGTGAGCAGTTCGGTGAGGCGGTGGCTCGTATCGTTGACGGAGTAACAAAATTTGATGCCCTGGCTAATCTCCCATCTTCGCCTCTGTCATCCGACACTTCCCATATCACGGAAACTCCCGAGCCGATCGACCTGGAGCAGCGTCAACGCCAGGAGCGCGAGATCAAAAATCGTTTGAAGTCGGAGACGGTCCGCAAGATGATGCTGGCGATGGTGGAAGATCCGCGCGTGGTGGTGTTGAAGCTGGCCGACCGCATCCATAATATGCGTACACTTGGTGCGATGAAGCCCTCCCAACAGCAGAACAAGGCTCGCGAGACTGCGGAGATCTATGCTCCCCTGGCTCGACGCCTGGGTATGGTTCTGGCTCAGGCTGAATTGGAAGATCTCTCCCTCCGCTATCTGGAACCTGAGCGTTACGCGACTCTGGCCCGCCAGGTAGAGGAGGAGCGGCGTAAACGCAAGCCATATGTGGAACAGGTCACAAAAATGCTTCAGGAGGAGATGGATCGTGCGAATATTAAAGCACAGGTTCACCCCTGGCAGAAACATCTGGCTAGCATCAACCGTAAACTTTTTCAGGGGGGGATGGATGATGTAAGCCAGCTTCACGATCTGGTTTCCTTCCGGATTCTGGTGGACTCAGAATATGAATGTTACGTGGCTCTGGGTCATATTCACGCTCTCTGGCATCCAAAGGATGGCCGGATTAAAGACTTTATCGCGACGCCCAAGCTGAATGGCTATCAATCGCTGCACACTACCGTGTTTTGTCTGGAGAACCGCCTCGCGGAAATCCAGATCCGTACAGAGGATATGCAGCACATCGCGGACTACGGGATCGCCAGTTACTGGTCGACCAGAAATCAAGAGGGTCAGTCTCATCTTTCGTACCGCGAGATGGTAGCCTGGATTGAGCAATTACGTGATTGGCAGCGCGAGCTTCCACAAAACGCGGATGAGTTTGTTGAGGCGGTGAAAGGTGATATCTTTGATGAGCAGATCTTTGTGTTTACTCCAAAAGGAGAGGTGAAGGATCTACCGCGCGGCTCAACGCCGCTAGATATGGCCTACCGCATCCATTCAGATATTGGCGATCATTGTGCCGGCGCTCGCATTATTACCAATGTGGCCGATACCGAACGCCTGGTAACTCGTCTGGTTCCGCTGGATTATGAGCTGAAGAACGGTGAGATTGTCGATATCGTGACCAATCGAAGCGCTCATCCTACCAGCGATTGGCTTTCTTTCGCGCGCACAACTTCCGCCCGAGCCAAGATTCGGCGCTATCTGAAGACGTATGAGCGCGAGATAAATCTCCAGCTCGGTCAGGAGCGCTTGAACCAGGCTTTGAAGGCTGCCGGCGCTTCAGGTATAGATGCAGTGGAAGAGCGGGACTTTACGTCCTTTGGCGCGGCTAAAAAGCTCAACTCTCCCGAGGATGTCTATGTCGCACTTGGACGTGAAGATCTGCCGATCGAGCTGGTGATGGAGAATGTTCTTCCTCACCTGGAGATCCGTGGGGCACTTCAGCCGTTGCCAAAGGCAATGCAGGAGTCACCCACAGCGAAAAATGAGATCTATACTTGTGAGGAAGGTGACGCGACAGCTCGCACAGCGTCTCTGGCGCACTGCTGCTGCCCGATCCCACCAGATCCCATTGTGGGTTTTCTTCATCCCAATCGGGGAGTGATGGTCCACCATAATGATTGTAGTGCCCTCCAACGCTCTCGTAAAGGGGCGAAAGAACGGATCATTGGAATAAACTGGGATCAGATTGAGGCTGAGCACTACCTGGCTCCAATCGTGATTATCGCCCACGATCGCGCGGGCCTGCTTCGAGATGTGGCTGCGGTAGTCGCGGATGCCGGTATCAATATGACGACAGTCGCTTCTACAACCCATCCATCTTTACATAAGGCAGTTATTAACGCGACGTTAGAGATTGAGACCGTGGATCAGATTGAGCGGGTCTCGAAACGCTTGCTACAGATCAGAAATGTAGTGAGTGTGGGCCGTGATCTTGGACGGCGCGCGGCCAGTTAACGAGATCCTCACACTATATGGTGGTTAAAAAAGCACGTATCATCGGCGTTTCAAAACGTCATGGGTTAAAATAGATAAACATGGTTTATACTTTTGTAGAACAAGATTCTTCGCCACGCGATGCCGCCGAGCGCTCCGCCCAGCACCTGCTTGCGCTGGTTCGGAAATATATGTCTTCCGTTGAGATAGAGCTTGTTACACGGGCCCTCCAACTGGCTCAAGAGGTGACCCAGGGAGTAAGAGGCTTTCGCACTCTTCCTCCTTTTGAGCATGCTCTGGCGATCTCGACGATCCTTGCCGAGATGCATATTGATGCGATTGGGATTGCCTCTGGTCTGGTCTTTGAGGCCATTGATGCTTCGTTGCTCTCAATTGAAAGGATCGAGGGTGAGCTGGGCCACGCGGTCGCTCGTGTGGTTGAAAGTATATCCCGCTTGAATATTCTAGAGCGCAAAAAGCAGAGCATGGAGATGGAGCGCGCATCCTCTCAAGCAGATGTTAGCGTTGGGCGCGATGCGAAAAAGCGTCGAGTGCGCGAAGCGATGCATCAGCAACAGGCAGAGACCGTTCGTAAAATGTTTATGGGGATGGCTGATGATCCACGGGTGGTTCTGCTCAAGCTAGCATACCGTCTGTACGCGATGCGTCATCTCCGTGCCTCCCTAAGGGAGGGGCAGCCCGCCGATGCCGAGCAGATCAAGATGGCCCAGGAGACGCGAGATATCTATTCGCCTCTGGCTGGTCGCCTGGGGATGTCGCGCGCCGAATGCGAGCTGGATGATCTCTCGTTCGCGGTCCTTGAGCCTGATACCAGCGATTGGCTTCGCGATCAGATTGAGGCTGAGAGCATTCACTGGCGTTCGTATGTGAACCGCATCTGTGGCATCCTGCGGGAGGAGATGGCGAAACTAGGGATCAAAGCCGAAGTTTCGGGTCGTATGAAGCATCTCTATAGTTTCTACAAAAAGCTGAAGCGTAACGCTGGCAATGTAGAAACGCTAGAAGGCCTCAAGGCCGCCGCTGACTTTAGCCAGATCCACGATCTTATTGCCTTCCGTATTCTGGTAAATACCACGTCAGATTGCTATGTAGCCCTTGGGCATGTGCATAGCCTCTGGCGACCAAAAGACGGTCGGATCAAAGACTTTGTAGCCAATCCCAAACCCAATGGGTATCGTGCCCTGCATACCACTGTTTTCTGCATGGATAACCAGCTTGTTGAGATCCAGATTCGCACCTTTGAGATGCATGAAATGGCGGAGTATGGTGTGGCGATGCACTGGCATTATAAAGATGTCGGTGACACCGCTTCGTCCTCAGCGAAAGAACTGCTCTCCTGGTTACGTCAGCTTGCCGATTGGCAAAAAGAGCTTCGTAGCTCGAATGGCAACGAAAGCGAGATTGTCGAGAGTATTCGGGAAGATATTTTTGATGAGCAGATCTATGTATTTACGCCTCGGGGTGAGGTGAGGGATCTTCCTGTCGGCTCGACACCGTTGGATTTTGCTTACCGCATTCATTCCGAAGTTGGCGATAAATGCGCGGGAGCGCGGGTAACGGTGAGCAGCGGTTCTGGCGAGGCCGATCGCCTGACAACTCGTATGGTACCGCTCGACTACGAACTGAAAAACGGCGATATCATTGATATTGTTACCAACCGCACCGCTCATCCCACCCGTGACTGGCTCCACTTTGCCCGGACCGCCAACGCCCGTAGCAAGATCCGACGCTACCTGAAGATTCATGAGCGCGATATCAATATTCAGATCGGGCGGGAGCGCCTGGATCGCGAGAGCAAGCTCAGAGTTGGTCGTGGTCTGGAGGTACTGACAGAGGATAGCCAGAACTGGCTGGCAGCCGAGTTTAAAGAGGAAACCTTTGAAGACCTGCTCTCCGCCATCGGAACGGATAAGCTGCGCCCGCACGCTGTCGCGGTCAGGCTTAGCGAGTATCTTCCACAGCCACGAGATCCCAGGGAGGAAGCGGGAGACGAGATCACGATCCCCTCAACGCGATCTTCCGCCAGTTCGGCAACCCTGGAGGTAGCTGGCGTCAGTGGCCTGCTGACACGGCTGGCGAACTGCTGTTGCCCTCTTCCAGGCGACGACATTGTTGGATTTATTAGTCGGGGGAAAGGTGTGATTATTCATAGAACCGATTGTCGAAATATCAAACGCTACCATACCGAGCAGAGCGAGCGTCTGGTGGCGGTGACCTGGACAACTATGAACAATCAGCGGTATCTTGCCTCGATTGTGATTGTGGCGCAAGACCGCCCTGGTCTGATCCGTGATGTCGCCACCGTAGTCTCTGATGCCGGCGTGAATATGAACACCGTTACCACCTCAGTCACTAAAGGCCAGGCGATTATCAGCACGCAGATAAACGTTGACAGTATAGAGCAGATGGAGCAGCTTTTCCACAAGATCCAGCGGATCAAAGGAGTCAGCCATGTTGCCCGAGATCTTGGCCGCAAGCCCAGCGCTCTGTAGATAATAGACGATAAAAAAGGTTCTCAATACTGGGAACCTTTTTTATCGTCTATTCGCCTTTGTGTATAGTCAGAAGAGGGAGTTTAGCCGCGTAGCCGCTCTAACACAGGTGGCTGACGAAGTTTCGCCAGAGCCCCGGCCTCGATCTGTCTGACCCGCTCACGAGTAATACCCAGCTCACGTCCCACCTGTTCCAGGGGATGCGCCTGCCCATTGCCCAGGCCAAAGCGAAGCTGAAGGACCAGGCGTTCTCGGGGTGTAAGAACCGACTCAAGAACTCGCTGAACTTCATCCTTCAGAGTCTGAGTTGTCGCAATCTCTTCTGGCGAGGCCGACTCGGTATCCGCCAGAACATCGCCCAGCTCCTGCTCCTCATCCTCACCGACGGGTAGCTCCAGCGAAACTGGAGCGCCGGGGGCGGCCTGAAGCTCCATCATGCGAACCGGATCGAGTCCAGTTGCCTCAGCCAGCTCCTGCTCCGTAGGTTCGCGACCAAGCTCCTGAAGCAGGCGCTGACGCTCACGTCGGATGCGGTTAAGAGCGGTATTCACATAGACAGGGAGTCGGATCGTGCGGCCCTTATCGGCGACCGCCCGGCTAATCGCCTGACGAATCCACCAGGTCGCGTGGGTTGAGAAACGATGGCCGCGTCGCCAGTCGTAGCGCTGGACCGCCCGGATCAGCCCAATATTGCCCTCCTGAATCAAGTCCAGAAGAGTCAATCCACGTCCAACGTATCGTTTAGCGATACTCACAACCAGGCGCAGGTTGGCGAGAATAAACTGCTTCATCGCATCTCGGTCACCCTGCTCGATCCGTTTCGCCAGCTCAATCTCGCGCTCATGAGTAATCATCGGGACCCGGCCAATTTCACGTAGATATGTCATTACGGCATCGGATTCACCCGCATCGGACTCATTCGTTGAGTTCTCATCCTGATCCTCAGACCGGCGACGGCGCATAGGAGTGCGACGAAGCGTGGAGGCTTCCTCGTGAGGGACAGTTGGCAGATTAAGCATAGAAACCGCTTCCGCCAGCTCGGGCGCGCCTTCTAGTTGAGTCAGTTCATCATGCATTTGAGACATTTCTTCCAACTCAATAGGGGCTGGTTCCAGAGTTGTTAGGTCTTCCTCCAGCTCCTGATCTTCCTTTTCTAACTCGTCCACCTCTTCAATCACATCGTCCGTTGGTGTATAATCGAGATCCTTACCCAGCAATTGCTCGATATCAAACTGCTGGTCCAGATCAGGGATTTTCTTTTCATTCTTGTCTAAAAGAAGCGCATTTCCCGTCATGGCACGCTCACGCTGTTGCAGTTCAATCATTCTACGCCCTCCATGAAACGTAATATCTTAAGCAGCAAGATAGCCGTCTATCATTAACACTTTTTCAGTTCCTCACCCAGGGGAATTATCCAATCAACAGGAGATCCTGGTCTGAGCGCCGGTGGGAGGAGTCAAAAACGTGCTTTCTCTATTTATCTCTTTTAAAAAGCAAACAGAGCCGGACTGGAATTTATTCCTTCGCCATCTTAATTATAACGCATGAACCCCCGACCTTCTAGTCCTATTTGAGTTTCCATAGAAGCTCGCCAATAAAATGAGTATAGTACTATGTACGTTTGAGTCTTTTTTTAAGTCACAATGTCTCGCTCACAGTTCTGGCTTCCTCCTCGGCCTGTCCTTTCTTCAGGGCTTTGGATCGTACACGAATTCTTCGGAGAATGTTGATACACTGCCACGCCAAAACCAAAAATATACCGAGGGCCAGAATAAATCCAGAGAAGGCTCCTAAAATATCTCCAACGGTCTCCCAACTAGCGTTGAAAATATAGCCGAGCGTTAAAGGGATAGCAGCGCCAATGGCTTCTCCAAACAGATCGTACAAAACAAATTTCTTGTACGTGTAGCGGTCCGCGCCCGCGACGATGTTGATCACTCCTCCCAGCCCTGACACCAGAAACCGACTAAAAAAGACAGCCCAGCCTCCATGGCGTTGAAAGTACAGACGCGATCGCGAGACAGAATTGGGAGAGATCCATTTGTGCTTTCCCGGCTTCTCAATGCGATCCAGAAGTTGCCCACCCCAGCGCTTCCCAATCCAGTACCCTACGTTATCTCCACAGCAGGAGGCAGTAACGGTGATAATCTCCAGCACAAAAATGTTGAAATCTCCGACAACGGCAAATGCTGCCGCAGCCAGCAGCATCAGGCTTATTGGCAGAGGCAATCCAATAGCGGCAATAAAGATGGTGACCCAGAGCACGGGATAGCCGTACAACTGTACCCAGGTTATCAATACCGGTAGAATCGCGCTCACCGATCTCCCCCAAAATCTATTCTACATTCCTGACGGCCAGGAGCGTTCAGTCTTGTTTGAATCTGCGTTGGCTTTGCGCGCTGTGGATGCTGCCGATGATACTCCTCAATTGCCTGCTGAGTATTTTCGATCACTTTGTTCACATCCTGTTTGTTGGTGGTCGCGATCCGCATGAGGGTCAGATGGCGCTGTTCAAAGGGGGTGATCTTTTTTTTGTTAATACGCAACTCCAGGTATAGATAATTCTCGGGGACATGGTAATGGTGGGCGATATATGGGACCGTCATCCATGGCCGAACTGTCCGCACATCCCCCTTATTCGCGAGCGTGTTCTGCTGCTGCAAGTGTTGAAGGGCCTGAATCGTGGTTGTCGCTGCTACTGCTGTGATGAGCAGTGCCAGGACAGCAAACAAAGAGATCAGGGTCAGCCGCACACGATCTTTTTTGAGGTTGAGATATCTTGACGAGTTATTCACTAACAACTAGAATAGCACTCATGGATGCATTTCCGCAAGGCAAAAAAATTGATGTCAAGATCGGGCGGGTCGATGCTTCTCTGCCTCTACCAACATATGCTACTTCTGGCTCCGTTGGGTTCGATCTTTTCTGTCGTATAGATACGGAGGTTCCGCCTCGCTCGCTGGGTATGATACCTGGCAATGTAATTGTGCAGACACCTTCCGGTTATATGCTATTGTTGACGCTGCGCAGTAGTACGCCGCGCCGCAAGGGGCTACTGGCCCCTCATGGAGTTGGAATTATCGACCAGGATTACTGTGGTGAGGGTGATGAGCTGATGATCCAGGTGTATAATTTTCTAGATACGCCGGCTCTGGTTCAGCGCGGAGAGCGGATCGCTCAAGGAATATTTGTCCCGATCGCGCAAGCTCATTGGCAAGACATGGACGAGATTGGTCATGGTCGTGGTGGGTTTGGAAGTACCGGGGAGTTTTAACGATGCCAGAGAATTATTATACGCTGCTGCATATCGCCCGTACTGCCTCACTGGAGGAGGTCCGCCGGGCCTACTATCAACAGGTTCGCCTTCATCATCCCGATGTAAACCAACAGCAGAACGATCTCACGATTAAACGCCTGAACGAGGCCTATACTGTTCTGCGCGATCCCACGCGTCGAGCGGCGTACGATAAACAGCTTCGGACCTCGTATCGCTCCTCCGAAGAGAAAATGACTTGGGTGCAGGGGATGTTTGGGTTTGTGCGCGAGCTCAAGAAAAACATGCGCGACTGAAAATCTGTTACTCGTTGGATGTGGTGCAGGACGATCCAAGGAATAGTATGCTCCCACCTCGCCAAGGCTGATAGATCGGACCGCGTGCGTGGCGACGCGTGCCGCATCTGGCGCACCGCGCAAGGCATCGGGTACCCTACCTGATTGGACCCGATGGCATGCCCACGCTTACCGAAGCGCTACAACCACACGTAGGGGGCGTCCTTCCTTTGCCAGCCTTTGACATTTTCCAACAGAATCGCTTGCGACTCCCCTATATGGCTTGGGTGCTCTCCATATCACCTTCCCTTTTCTCACATTTCAATAGAACTGCATATGCCCTAATTGGAACGGTAATCCGAGTAGTTTTCAACCAGGTCTATGAAACAAACGTTTTGCCTGGAACGTGCCTTTATGAGAAAAGTAAAGGAAATAGGTGATGATATGGATGCGAATACCTTTTCTCAGAATGAAACTCCCGATGATTCCTGGCAACAGCCCGCGAGCGCGGAACAGCGTCAACGCGTGAACGCTCCCTACCAGGCTCCGACGGCCCAGCCAAATCAGCCTCAGAGCCTACCACATCCCAGTGTGATTGCGGCCAGATTCAACAGCAGGTTGATCAGGCTATCGACCATCTGGCAAGCCAGGTTCCCGGTGGGGATCGCTTCTCCCAGCAAGCGAAAGAGGCAGCCTCAGGCGCGATCGATGGTCTGGAGCAGCAACTTCAGGCCGAGCTACAACGGCGTCTGGGGAGCACGGGGGCGGGTTTCCTTGATGGGGGCAACAATAACAACAGTGGTGGCAGTCTGTAGGAAAGCACGTTCAGATGCGTTGGTGAAAGACCAACAGCGCACGTAAACGTGCTATCCTATTTATAGGCGACCACACCAAAGGCCTCGGGCCGCCGGATAATGCGTGAAAAACCAGCCTCCTGAAGGCGTTTCAAGGACCCCTTGGTGATGGCGCTTCCTGATTTACTGTTGAGATCCCCAATATAATGGAAGAGCCGGCCTCTGGGCTTTAAGACTCTGAATAGTTGCCGGTAGAACTCACCTGAGTAGAGCTGACCGGCCCGACTAAAAGCTGGTGGATCATGGATAATCCGGTCAAAAGAGTTATTCTCTAGCTCGGGGACCAGTTCATAGGCATCCCCGAGCAGTTGCTGCACTTTGGGATTTGTGAGTAACGGCTGCGACCACGGGTTTTCTCGAAGGATCGCCTGAGCTCCAGGGTCAAATTCAATGGTTACCACCTCGGAGGCGGTGCGAGCGGCCTCGATCGCAGTATAGCCTAGGCCAGTGGCGGTGTCGAGGACGCGACCGACAAGGGGCTGGATCGTCGTAACCTTTTTCAGCGTATCCTGCCAGGGATCGATATCTTTGATCCGGTGCATAATAAAGCCGGAGAGCAGCATACTGGGCGCGCCAGCGGTGGGGTAGAGGCTACAGATCAACCCGGTCTTCTCGGAATAGACCTGAATAGCCCCAACACTGTTATTGTCATCGACGCGAAAGCAGCGGGAGTCGGCCTCTGCAATCTTCCTGGCATCCTCCCAGCGTAGCAGCTCACCAGTAGGGAAACGCGCTCCCGACCCCTCGATTCTTACCTCAACCTGTGTTCTACCAAGATCCGGCGAGATTTCCATGGTAGAAGCACCTGTTCGCTGAGCATGTAAGAGGGGCCTGATCTGGTATAACGACAGGACGATTGACATAACTTTACTTCCTTTCAACCCAATAGTACGTCTGCCATTATAGCATTTGATGCGCGAGTAACGACCTCGTTTATCCTGTCAAGGTATGAAAGGTGGACCCATGATTTTCATGGGTCCACTCGCGTAGAGAGAGTTTTAGGTACAAATGCGGATGGACATCTGAGTAATCCATAGTAATTACTAAATCGTGATAGTAATAGAGACATCCATCAAATAATCCTTTTTGGTGGATGTCCTATCCTGGCAGTCGTTGTTGAAAGGGGCCTTCTATTGTTTGAGTTATTAAGTGCCATTGGTGGTATTATTCTTGTAGATCTGGTTTTAAGTGGAGATAATGCTCTGGTGATTGGGGCCGCCGCATCTAGCTTACCCCGCAAACAACGTCTCCTGGCGATCACAGCAGGTGGGAGCGCGGCGATTGTGCTCCGGATCATTTTCGCGATTATCGCTACCTTGCTGCTTCGACTTCCACTACTTCAAGCTATAGGAGCAGTATTACTTATTTTTATTGCGATCAAGTTGCTCTCTGAGCGCGACACTCAAGAAAGCATGCACTCACAGGCGAGCGAGATCAATACTCCTAAGGAGATAAAATCCGTCAGTTTTTTATCAGCCTTTGTCACAATTTTGATCGCGGATGTCACGATGAGTTTGGATAATGTGCTGGCGGTTGGCGCGATTGCGAATGGAAATATTACCACTCTTGCTCTTGGGATAGTGGTGAGTATTCTTTTGATCCTGGTTGGTAGTACGCTGGTGGCAGAGGTTATCAGTAAGGTGCCCTGGTTGATGGATATAGCGTCTCTGGTACTGGCCTGGACGGCGGCGCAGATGATGTTAAATGATCTGCGTCTGGGTCCGATTCTGGCGAATTATTCCTGGTCTTCCTATGTATTGTCCGCTCTGGCGTTATCAACAGTTTTGATCGCGGATATCTTATTGCGTCGCCGGGATACTCGTCGTGCGAAAGAGGCGATCGTCAAACAATAAGGTCTCAAGTGTTGTTGGATGGGCTTCGCGTGTGCGCCCCTGGGACCACATTGTACCATCAAAAAACATTTTCGTGGCAAGTATGAGGGTGCCCCCTGGCTGGCCGTATCCAGTTTGATCCTCTTCCACCTCTATGCTACTATTTTACAAGGACGAATTTTTAGCGATATATAGAGGTTCAGCATGCTTTTCTCTTTTGTTCTCGCTGTGACGGTAAATGTAAGGCCGGCCACAATCTCCCAATATTTGTTTACAGCCGCACTTTTAACACTGGTGCTGATGACCTGGGCCTATATTTTGTACACAGTGGGTTCGGCCCGGTTGGCGAAGCAATTGGATGGAACGGCAGAGGTTGCCGCAAGTTCTTCTAACCATAGCTTGCTGGCCTCGGCTGCCAGTGGAGTAGCGACAATGGCCCGTGACCATGTGATTCTTCATGAGCAGCCTGATGGCGAGCGACCAATTCCCCTTAATCCCCGGTTGATCTCTTTAGGGCGCGCGGGCAGCATGTTAGGCTGGCTCACACTCGCTCTGCTAATTTTTTCGCAAGTGCTGCGAACGATTGTAACCCAGCATGCCCCCTGGAGCGATCTCTACGAGTTCAGTTTAAGCTTTACAGCGGCTCTGCTGCTGGCCTATCTGGTATTTGAGGTACGCTTTCATGAGCGGGTTAAAGCCTGGGGCTTGTACGTTTGCCTGCTGGCCCTGATTACCCTGGTGGTGGCCCTCTACATTGGGGTGAGCTACAATATTGTCACAGCCAGTTCTCAGTTAATTCCGGCGCTCCAGGATAAAACCATTCTGACAATCCATGTCGCGATGGCGGTTTTTGCCTATGCGATGTTCAGCGTGGCGTTTGGCGCGGGCCTGATTATGCTGGTCCAGGGAGGAGAGGGACAGCGCTATCGCTGGTTGCCCTCGGCTGAGGCAGCCGATGAGCTCTCGTACAAGGCCGTAATTGTAGGCTTCCCATTGCTGGCCCTGAACCTGATTCTTGGGGCTTACTGGGCGAATTATGCCTGGGGCCATTATTGGAGTTGGGACCCGAAAGAGACCTCCGCCCTGATTACCTGGCTGATCTATGCCGTCTATCTCCATGCGCGGGGTATTCGTGGCTGGCGCGGTCAGCGGATCGGCTGGATTTTGACGATCGGTTTTCTGGCGACATTATTCACCTATTATGGTGTCAGTTTCTTTGTTCCCAGTCTGCATAGTTATGCAACTCCTAAATAACCCCTGAGGAGAAGGCCCCTGAGAAGCCTGTCAATCTACTTGACACCCTGGAACGCGAGGGATAAGATAATGAAATGTAAACAAGACGTTCCGGGTAGCCTTCCTCCTCAAGAAGGGGTCCATTTATGTCTTTTCAGATCTGTATCAAGACAAATAAAACGCTTCAACAGCTTGCCACAGAGATCCAGCGCCTATGTTCGCTTCCTCCTTTTTCCGAAAATGCTTTCTCAGGCGAGCCCTATTGCCAGTTCGAGATGCTCGGCATGCTCATTCTGATCCAACGTTCCGATGAGGAGGAGCGTGATCCCGAGGTTCGCGATTTCCCCTTTAGCTTTAATCTACAGATGTCTTTTACTGATCATAATCTGGATACGGATGAGATGGAGTATCATCTCCAGCCGTATTATGCCCAACTTCTCTCTTTTAATCTAGGACTGGATACCGCCTATCCTGAGAAAAAACAGGTGGATCAGAACTGGCAGGTCCGCTATCGCTTCTGTCGTAAAAATCCCGAATGGCGGTCCGATTTGCTTTTTGGGGAGAAAGGCTGGCAGCCAGCAATTATTGAGAACCCTCCCAGTACCTGGCGCGCTCTATTTCCGATGTTTTGATTGTGCCTTTTTACCTTGTTGCATTCCTTCTTCAATGCCACCTTTTACCGTTCCGCTGTTCCACATGTTTTGTGTAACAACTTTGGAGGTAACACCTGATGGACAACGTTCAGTCTGGCTCGGGCGCGCCGGGTGGTCGCCCTGTAATCACCAAGCAGGATATGCGTGTACTCTCCGATCTTTCTCGCTACAATTGTGCCGCCTTTGAGCCGTTTGTGGCTTTTATTTATGAGAGCCCCACAGGTGATGACCCCCTCCTTTATTCCAACGTAGAGCTGGCACGTGAAGCCTCTCAACTTGCAGCCGGTCTGCAAGGGATCGGGATTGAGAAGGGCGATCGTGTAATTGTGATGATGTTTAATGGTCCTCAGGTGGTTATTGCCTATCAGGCGATCGCGCGCGCGGGCGCGATCATTATTCCTGTGCTGCCTCTGCTCAAGGGGCCAGAGGTGCGCTTTATCGTGGAGAACTCGGGCGCGAAGGCGATTTTTACCAACAATCTTTTTCTGCCGACTCTGCAACAGGCGATCGGGACTCTATCCACAATGCAGGCTTTCATCGGGGTAGGAGATCTCAGCAACTTTAGCGATTTTCAGTCGAAGGGGCAGCTTTACGCTTACCCAGATCTGGTCGAGCGGGGTCAGGATCACGCCGAGGATTATTTGACGAGCAGTGCTCTGGTCGATATCGAGCCAGATGATGCGGCGGCGATCCTCTATACCTCGGGAACCACGGGCCAGCCCAAAGGCGTGGTTTTAACGCATCGCAACCTGGTTGCCAATGCGTTGAGCGGCTTTACGAATATCTCTAAAGATGGAGTTCAAGAGACGCAGCTCTCGATCCTTCCGTTGGCCCATGCCTATGGGATCATCTCATCCAATGTGAGTTTTCTGAATGGGGCTCAATCGGTAATGCAGCCTCGCTTCGATCCTACGGCTGTTCTTAAAGCGATCGAGCGGTATAAAATCAGTTCATTCGCGGGTGTGCCAGCGATGTTTGTGGCCTTGCTGTACGCGCCTGATGCCGATAAGTATGATACCAGTAGTTTAACGTATTGTGTCTCAGGATCAGCACCGCTCCCCCTGGCGATTCTGACGGCCTTTGAGCAGAAGTTTCACTGTAAGATTCTTGAGGGGTATGGACTCTCCGAGGCCAGCGCGATGCTGACGGGGCATTCCATCACTATGCTTCAAAAGCCGGGCTCGGTTGGGAAGGCTGTTGAGGGCGTGGATCTTCGGATTGTCGACGATAATGACCAGTCCCTGCCAAAGGGGGAGGTTGGAGAGATTATCGCGCGTGGTTCTAACATTATGCAAGGCTATTATCAATTACCGGCTGAGACGAGTCTTACGATGCGCAATGGCTGGTTGCATACCGGTGATATGGGCTATCTCGATGAAGATGATTATCTCTACATTGTGGAGCGCAAAAAGGATCTGATCATTCGAGGGGGCTTTAATGTTTACCCTCGCGATATTGAGGAGGTTCTTAATAACCATCCAGCGGTCCTGGAGTCGGCTGTCATTGGCGTTCCCTCAGAGCTTATGGGAGAAGAGGTCAAGGCCTTTGTTGTGCGTCGTAACCCTGTAGATGCCGAGGAACTGATGGCATACAGTCGTCAGTTGCTTGCCAACTATAAGACTCCAAGTCGGATCACCTTTGTGGATGAACTACCCCGAAACGCGATTGGCAAGATTGACAAAAAGATTTTGCGACAGCAGCATAATTTGTAAAGCAGAGCTGCTTTATCAAGAGGAGATTTTTTATGGTAACCGCTTTAGTCTTGATCAACGTACAGCGTGGTCAGGTAGATGAGACGGCTCAGGCTCTATTAGAGATCGAAGGGGTGGCTGAAGTTTACTCCGTTACGGGCGAGTATGATCTGGTTGTTCAGCTTCGCCTGCCAGAATATGAGGCCCTGGCCGGTGCTGTCACAAGTCACATGCTGAAGATCTCCTCGATTACCAAAACCCATACCTTGATGGCCTTTCAACGTTTCTCAAAAGCTGATCTTCAGCAGGCCTGGGATCTGGGGATCGAGTAGCCTGATCTTTCTTAAAAAGATCGGGGAAGATGAGGAGTCTGCGATGTCGATGACACATGGTGGCTGGTTGGTCGCGAAGATCTTGAAACGCGAGGGGATCGAAGTTGTTTTTACTCTGAGTGGCGGCCATATTGCCGCGATCTACGATGGGTGCCTTCGCGAGGGAATCCGAGTGATTGACACTCGCCATGAGCAGGCGGCGGTCCATGCCGCCGAAGGCTGGGCCAAAGTTACCCGTAAGCCAGGAGTGGCCCTGCTAACGGCGGGGCCGGGGGTGACCGATGGGATTACTGGAGTGGCAAACGCCTTTCTAGCGAACAGCCCTGTGCTGGTAATCGGTGGCGCGGCTCCTCTCAGTTTATGGGATCGTGGGGCGCTGCAAGAGATGAACCAGATCGATCTGCTGCGCCCGGTCACGAAATGGGCCAGGACGGTTCATGAGACCAGCCGGATCTCTGAGTATACCGCCTCAGCTTTTCGTCAGATGCTGGGTGGGCGTCCAGGGCCAGCCTTTCTAGAGATGCCGATGGACGTTCTCAATAATTTCGCGGATACAGATACCGCGATCGATCCCGGTGAGCCCTCAATGTATCGTTCGCGGAGCCGACTCTTTCCGGACGCCGACCAGATCCTACGAGCCGCCGCGCTACTGGAAGGGGCTCAGCGCCCGGTCATCATGGCTGGGACGGCGACCTGGTGGTGTGATGCGTCAAAGCCCCTGCGTCAACTGGCGGCCCGCCTTCAGGCCCCGGTCTTTCTCAATGGCGCGGCTCGTGGGAGCCTGCCACCGGATGATCCCTATTTTTTCTCGGCCTCTCGCCGCAAAGCTCTGGAGGACGGCGACCTGATTATCGCGGTTGGAACCAGAATGGACTTTCGTTTGAACCATGGGCAGGCCCCGTTGATTCCCGAGCGCGCGAAGATGATCTGGTTGGACCTTTCGCCGGAAGATATTGGGCTGAACCGTGGGGTGGACGTTGGGCTGCCTGGAGATGTGGGAGTCAGTTTAACGCAACTTGCCGAAGCCATCAAACAGCGGCAGGGTACCGACTGGCTTCGGCAAATCCGCGACCTTGAGATTGCCTCGCAGGCTCGCGACAAGGCGGCCCTGAATTCTGACTCCACACCAATTCATCCAATGCGCTTCTGCCGCGAGATCCGAGACTTCATCGACGAAAACACCACCGTGATTGGCGATGGGGGAGACATCGTGAGCTATGCGGGTCGGGTGATCAATGTCTCCAGGCCTGGCTACTGGCTTGATCCCGGCCCTATGGGTTGTCTGGGGACCGGGACCGGCTTTGCCATAGCAGCCCAACTGGCTCGCCCGGACGAAAAGGTATTGATTATCCATGGGGATGGTGCGTTTGGCCTCAATGGGATGGAGTTTGAAAGCATGGTGCGGCAGAATTTGCCGGTGGTCTCGATCATTGGGAACGACGGAGCTTGGGGGCAGATCAAACACCCGCAGCAGGCAATGATCGGGCATTCGACCGCCGCAGATCTGGCACCAGGCATTCGTTACGACAAGATGGTCGAGGCTCTGGGGGGCCATGGTGAACTGGTAGAGCGGCCAGAAGAGATCCGCCCGGCCCTGGAGCGCGCCTTTGCCTCGGGTAAGCCCGCCTGCGTCAATGTCTTGTTAGATCCCAATAAACCATATAGCCGCTCTACCAACGTCGCCGTCTGATATCTGTAAGGGCCATCGCCGGGATACAAAGTGATGGCCTTTATCCGGCGTCTTCAGTAAACTCAACTTCTACACGGCTCCCATCCGGCAGATCGCGGATCTGCTGAGCCACCTCCGCCCGAACCTGCATCCCTTTAACCGCATCCAGTGCTACCAGATTCTCTAAATCAAAGTCTCCACCAAACACAAACAATTGGCGGGGAATCAATCTTTTCTCCGGGTCCAGCGGCCCTTGCAGGTACTCCCAATCGTTAGCGAACAGGCTCCCAACCTCTACCTGATCATCGTCGAGGATCTTGTAGGCCCACTCATTCAGATCAGCGGCATGCTCTTCCTGTTCCCCTGTTTCAGGATCGAAGCGCCAGATCTGCCCCTCACGGATCAAAAACTGCTCGCCAAAGATATCTTCAGCGAAACAGAGCCCATCCATAAGCAGATCGCTGTAGTGATTGCGCCAGAGCTCCTGACTATTCCAGCGTTCCAGATCGTATCCCTGAGTTTGTTTTCCCAGAGGGAAAAGATGGAGCGCTCTCTCAAAAGCGAAAAAGCCGTTTTTTGTCCGCAGTAACGTCTCCAGAGGATCGGCCAGGTCGCCGGCCACCCTCCTTATCTTTTCAGGGAGGCGCTCAATAGGATTGCCAAGGGGCTCACTCGCCAGTTGAAGTAAGGCCTCCAAATCTTCTGCCATAACTTTTCCCTTTCTTTACTCTTTTTGTCTTTCCTATTATCAGCAAACATGTCTAATTCTATGAGATTTTGCAAATGCAGTGGGCACTTTTAGACAGAAGTCCTTTTTACGTTTTTTAGTCATAATCTGTGCATAATCAGAATATTTTATTGCCTAATAGCTCAAAGAGAGTCATTGTGACAAAATATGAAGATGTGTACGTTTATATACTATAGACGGTCATGTATTCGCACGACTGCATATGGAAACTTTGTAACGGCTTTCGGATCTGTCACCACTATTTTTGTAGCTTTGACAGAATAGGATAGGACGTTAATTAGTACTTTTAAGTTGACAAAATCTTTTATAGTCACGTACACTTGCTTTCGTATCAGAAATTTTATGTATAGAGGGGTAACCGAACGGTGCCTTACTGTCAAGATTGCGGAAAACCAATCTCCTCCAGCAGTTCCGGGTGCGAATGTTCTTCCAAATACAATACAATCCCATCGGTTGCCTCTCCAACAAATAAATTGGAACAAGTTGAGGCTTCCTCTGCTGCGAGTGATGCTGCTGATATACAAAACCAATTAAATAGCAGTTTTGCGTTGACTAAAGAGAAGAAGATCGATAGAGTGGAACCTGATTCTTTTGGCAAGGACAACCATGAGGTTCCCAACATTCCTCTCAGACCGCTTCGCTCGACCGGTTATCCTACTATTTTGAGGCGGCTTCCTCTAAAAACCCTTTTACGTGTTGGTCTAGGAGGGGCGATCCTTTTGGCATTTCTTTTGGCTGGCATCCTTAATGCTATAAACTCATTTGGTGATGGCCGTGCCCATTCAAACAATTCTCAAAGCCCTACTATTTCAGTTTTCCCAACGATTGTCGCTCACGGAGCTCTGGTACGTGTGCGTGGCAACCGGTTTCAGACTGAAACGGCGATCAGTCTGACGCTTGATAATAACATGCCTCTAATGGACACCGCCAGAACGGCTCTGATCCATTCTGATTATCAGGGAAATTTCAGCGATACGTTTGTGGTTCAGCCGGATTGGGTTGACGGTCCCCATACCGTGCATGCTGAGGACGCGGTTCTGCATAAGATTGCTAGCTATTCGATTACCGTGACTGGTCATGGTAGAGCGCAGCGTCCCGCGCACCTTCAGGTTTCCACCAATACATTGGATATGGGGGCGGGCGATCCCACAACCAGTAAGACGCAGGTACTTGTGCTCTCGAATATCGGTGGGGGGCAGATCAATTGGCAGACGGCGGTTACTCAATCCTGGCTTCAGGTTGGTCCGCAGCAGGGGACGTTTTTCAGCGGCCAGAATGTTCAAGTGGCGATCGCGGTCAGCCGGGCGCAACTGGCTCCCGGCACGTATGAGGGTCAGATTGTCTTTTTGTCTGATGCCGGTGAAGTCTCGGTAACTATAAAAATGAGTGTGACCCCGCTGCTGGTAGTCGCGGCCACCACCCACCAGGCCACGCTTCAGATTGATCCACCGATACTTACATTTGTGGGTAAAGACGGCAGTGGAGATCCCGCTACTCAAAGATTGACGCTTACGAATCCGGGGCAGGCCGCGCTTCGCTGGCAGGCTCAGACTAATACAAGTGATGGACAGAACTGGCTTCAAATCTCACAAAATAATAATACGCTTGAGTCAGGAGGGGTTCAGGCCCTGATGGTGATGGTTGATACCAGTCGACTACTGCCGGGCACCTATACTGGCCGTGTTCACATCCTGGCTCAGGGCGATCAACCGGTCTTGAATGGTGATCAGAGCGTGTATGTGAGCCTGACGATTCAGCCGCAGTGCATGTTGAACGTGACTCCTGGAACCCTGTCATTTATGGGAGCCTATCAGCATGCCAATCCGCCTGAGCAAACGTTTGAGGTTACTACTGATGCCTCCTGTACTGGCAGTCAGAACTGGACGGCGGAGACCAGCACTCAAGATGGTCATCCATGGCTTCGCATTTCAACTGGTCTGGGAGTAACCCCTTCCAGGTTACGTGTTTCGGCCTCAACCTCTGGAATGGGTCAGGGCATATATAATGGTCAGATCACGCTGCATACCGACGCGAATACCTTGATCCTGCCAGTCTCATTGCAGGTTGCACCACCGAATGTGCCGATTCTTCAAAGCAACAGTAATGCTATGAACTTTAATGCCATATTGGGCTCGGGAGCGTCACAGATACCAGGGTCAGTTGTCTTGAGCAATTCGGGCACCGCCCAATTAAATTGGCAGGCTGCGGCGATTACCAGTAGCGGTGGAGATTGGCTGCATCTTAGCAATCAGGATGGGCAGCTTACCCCTGGTCAATCAAAGGAGATTGCGATCTCCGCCCAAACGCTGCCTGAGATGGTTCCAGGCGACTATAACGGACAGATCGCATTTAGCGCTACGGACTCGTCAGGTAAGCCTCTGGCAACGGTTCCGCCGCCGATCTCAATCTCGTTCTCAGTCCAGCTTCCCTGTGGTTTCTCTGTCTCTCCAAAACATCTGAGTTTTACCGACATCATTGGCGGTCCTAATCCGTCCAATCAGATGGTTGTGCTGGCAACCAGTGGTAACTGTACGCAACCGCTGAATTGGAGTACTATGGGTAATCCAGACTGGTTGATTGTAACACCAGATCATGGCACGCTCACTCCTGGTGAACCTTTGAATGTGCGGATCGGGATCTCCGCCGCTGGTCTGAGTGACCCAAGCTATGTGGGACAGATGGTCTTTAAAGCTACCGATAGTGGCACAGGGAGACCGATTGGTCGTCCACAACCCTTAACGGTGGATCTGACGGTCCAGCCACAATGTACTTTACAGTCGCCTTCTTCTCTTCATTCCTTTGAGGCGACGCAGGGTACGAACCCGGCAAACCAGACGTTTAGCATTGGGCTCTCAGGTACCTGCTCGGGCCAGGTGACGCTTACAACAAAACCGTTGTTGCCAGCTAATCAACGGTGGCTGACAATTACCCCTTCGGGTCAGGTAACATCTGATGGGAGTACCATCTTTATCGTCTCGATCTCTTCCGCCAGTTTGCCAGCCGGAACCTATGACGGGCAGATCCAGGTGAATGCGAATGCTGTGGATGGTCATACGCTTGCTGGTAGCCCTCAAGTATTGCAGGTTGGGTTAAAGGTTAACGCGGCTCACAGTATTCCACCGACGCCAGTTCCTCCGACAGTGGTTCCACCGACGCCAGTTCCGCCGACAGCGGTGCCACCGACGCCAGTGCCACCGACGCCAGTGCCACCGACAGTGGTTCCACCGACAGTGGTTCCACCGACACCAGTGCCTACCCCAACGCATGGGCCACAGGTGAATTCATCACAAAAAAAGGGGGCGCAAGCCGATATGACGCCTGTGCCCACCCCAACTGAGCCGATACAAGTGATCCCGACTCCCCACCCAACTCCGACTTCAACACCTGCGGCAAAACCAACAAAACCTACAACATTTATAATGGCTAATGCTTTAACGAACGAAGGACTTCACGAGATCTAATTGTAGTTTGTCCTGGTCCCAGTCCTCTTTTTTATTATCCGTCTGCTTGATTGGAGTTTCCATCAGGACGGAGACATGCTGCATGCGGGGATCATTCAGGAGTGTGCGCAGACCGGCGGTCCCGATCATTCCCTCGCCCCAGCGAGCGTGAACATCCTTTTGACTGCCCAACGCTTTCGCGGAGTCATTGAGGTGCAACACCTGTAAGCGATCCAATCCAATGATCTCATCAAAGGAGTTCAGCATTTCCAGTGTCCCCCCAGGTGTGGAGATATCAAAACCTGCTCCCCAGAGATGGGCGGTGTCCAGACAGACTCCCAGCCCTTTCGCGTAAGCTATACCAGTGTCCAGTACCTGCCGAATCTCTTCAAATCGTCCTCCGAGCAGGTTTCCGTTTCCAACACTGTTCTCCAACAGCAACATCACCTCAGGCGGCGTTTGAGAGAGAACTACTGCGAGCGAGTCCCCAAAGCGCTTCACGCCCTCGTCCAGTCCTTCGCCCTTATGGCTTCCCATATGCACGACCACGTGCTTTGCGCCTAGCAGAGCCCCGCGTTTTAGCGTCCACTCCAGAAGCGTGCGCGATCTCGACATATTCGCCTCATTCGAGGAAGCCAGATTAATGAGATAGGGTGCATGCAGCACCACAGGATCGAGATTCAGTCTGGCCGCCGCCTGAGCAAAGGTCTGGCAGCCCTCGGCATCGTCATTGGGGGACTGCCAGGCAGTAGGGTTACTGGCAAAAATCTGAATCGCGTTACAGCCTATCTCATGAGCTATTTCTGCCGCCTGAACCCGTCGCGAGTTTGTGGGCATATGCCGACCGATACGCATAGTTTATTCCTTCCATCCTTATGAGGATCTTCAAACTTCCGCGAATGGGTCTTCTTCAGCCTCTTCCAGAGTTTGAAGTTCCTGAGGATCTATTCTGGGTAGTTGATCCAGGCTGGTTAAGCCGAACTGTTGAAGAAATTCCGGAGTAGTCGCGAATAAGGCTGGGCGACCAACGGTCTGAGCCCGTCCAATCTCTGTTACCAACCCATGCTGCAGTAAACTTGCCAGCGCACGATCGCTATTGACGCCCCTGACAGCCTCAATCTGTGCTCTAGTTAGTGGCTGACGATAGGAAACTACCGCCAGTGTCTCCATGGCGGCTGTGGTCAGGCGTGCGCTCATTGGGAGGCCGAGCAGGGCCGCGACATACGGCGCATTTTCTGGGGCCGTTACTATCTGAACCTGCTGACCAATCTGCTGCACACGGATACCACGCTTCTGCCCTTCTAGCGTCTCCTGCAAAGCTTTGATGGCCTCTTCCAATGAGCCATCATCTACATTCAACAATTTTCGCATCTCACTATATTCAAGAGCGCGCCCGGAAACAAACAATAAACTTTCCAGCGCTCCAGCCAATTGCCTGATCTGTTGCTCTCTTTCGGTAAGATGCTCTTTTTCATACCATGGAACTGTCTCTTGCATAGTCTTCCTTTTCATGATGACGGATGCCAGGAGTCCCATGGTTCGTAAATCGGGTCACGTGTGGACCCGCAGGAAGGGGACTCATCAACCTTTGTCGGAAGCGAAAACATCGAAGGATGCGTAGACCCACCCACGTGTGTGGCAGTGGTGAGGGGATCAATTCCTGTTGCCACGGGTCCACGCGTGGGCGGGTCTACGAAACCTCACCTCCTTCGGTTTGTCTCTGGTTCATTTGAAATTTTCCAACAGGGTCGCCTGCTTGCTCTCCAGAAGTATGAGAGGCTTCGGTTCCCTTTTCCCATACGGAAAGTTCTGACACATCTGGCGATTTTTACTACCCTTAATTGCAAAGGATTATAGCATGGCGTTTCTATGTTGTCATTTATGGTCAATTTAAAAAGTTTGATAGTAATGGGCTCAATCTTTCTTGCAATCTAAGGCTCAAAATGATATACTTTGGTATCATTAAGGCTAAGCAGTTTTCGGAAATGGTAAGGGAGGGATTTTTATATGAATATTGATCGCTTCACTGAAAAGGCACGCCTTGCACTGAATGACGCTATTGATCTGGCGAAGCAGCGCCAGCATGGATCTATCGAGGTTGAGCATCTGCTTGCAGCCCTCTTAAAGCAAGAAGACGGGGTTGTTCAACAAGTTATTGGGAAAACCGATGGCAATCTTCTGATCGCGCAGCAGATTGTCGAGGATGGTTTAAAGAGTCTCCCCCGTATATATGGCGGTAGCGATCCCAATCTTTCGCCGCGTATGCGTGATCTGATTGAGAACGCCTGGCGTGAGATGGAGAACTTTCAGGATGAGTATCTGAGCGTTGAACATCTCCTCCTGGCCGTTTTCTCAAGCGGCAATAGCGAGGCTTTACGAGCCCTTGAGGCAGCGGGGCTTTCTCGAAGCGTCGTTCTGACCGCCCTGACTTTAATCCGAGGAGCGCAGCGCGTTACTGATCCCAACCCTGAGAACAAGTATCAGGCTCTAGAGCGTTACGGACGCGATCTTACGAAGCTAGCTGAGCAGGGAAAACTTGATCCCGTGATTGGTCGAGACGAGGAGGTTCGTCGGGTGATCCAGGTGTTGAGCCGACGCACAAAAAATAATCCTGTGTTGATTGGAGAGCCTGGGGTTGGTAAGACCGCCATTGTCGAGGGGCTGGCCCAGAGGATTGTGCGGGGCGACGTGCCTAAATCGCTGACAGATAAAATCGTTGTGACGCTGGATTTAGGGGCGCTGGTCGCCGGCGCAAAGTTCCGGGGTGAATTTGAGGAGCGCTTGAAAGCCGTACTCAAAGAGGTTACCAGTTCCGAGGGTGGAGTAATCCTCTTTGTTGACGAGCTGCATACCCTTGTTGGAGCTGGAGCCGCCGATGGCGCGATGGACGCCTCCAATATGCTGAAGCCGATGCTGGCGAGGGGCGAACTGCACTGTATTGGGGCTACCACCCTTAATGAGTATCGCCAGTATATCGAGAAGGATGCTGCATTAGAGCGCCGCTTCCAGCCCGTCCTGGTGGATCAACCCTCGGTTGAAGATACAATCAGCATTCTGCGCGGCCTCAAGCAGCGATACGAGATCCATCATGGGGTCCGTATTCAAGACAGCGCTCTGGTCGCCGCTGCCTTGCTTTCCAGTCGTTATATTCCTGATCGCTTCCTGCCGGATAAAGCGATTGATCTGATTGACGAGGCCGCCAGTCATCGCAGAGTCGAGCTGGATAGCACTCCCAGTGAGGTAGATAGCCTGGATCGTCGGGTGCGTCAGCTTCAGGTTGAGGATGAAGCCTTAAAGAAAGAGACTGACGCTGCCAGCAAGAATCGTCGTGCGAAAGTTCAGCAGGAGATCGCCAATCTTCAGGAGTATCTCCATACCCTTAAACTAACTTTGGCCAGCGAGCGAGAGCCGGTTGAAGCGATTCGCCGTTTGAAAACAGATCTGGAGCAGGCTCAGGTAGATCTGGAGCGCGCCGAACGCGAGTATCGGCTGGAGGATATGGCCCGGCTGCGCTATGGCAGTATCCCTGAACTTGAGCAGCACATCTCTGAGATGGAGGCGCGCCTCTCTAATCTGAAAAGCGCCCGGATGCTCAAAGAAGAGGTGGATGCTGAAGACGTGGCCGAGATTGTCTCCCGTTGGACACATGTCCCGGTCTCCAAACTGATGGAGGCTGAGGTTCAAAAGTTGTTGACAATGGAGGATCGCCTGCATGAGCGCGTTGTCGGTCAAGAGCAGGCCATTGTCACGGTCTCGGATGCCATCCGCCGATCCCGTGCTGGCCTGCAAGATCCTAATCGACCGCTTGCCAGCTTTCTGTTTCTCGGGCCTACTGGTGTCGGTAAAACCGAGCTTGCTCGTGCTCTTGCCGGCTTCCTTTTCGATAACGAACAGGCCCTCATCAGAATTGACATGTCGGAGTACATGGAGAAGCACAGCGTCTCCCGGCTGATCGGGGCTCCTCCCGGCTATGTGGGGTATGAAGAGGGGGGACAGCTCACTGAAGCGGTCCGGCGGCATCCCTATAGCGTTGTGTTGTTTGATGAGATTGAGAAAGCTGCGCCTGAGATCTTCAACGCGCTGCTTCAATTGCTGGATGATGGTCGTTTGACCGATGGTCAGGGGCGGACCGTAGATTTCAAAAACACCGTGATTATCATGACCAGCAACGTTGGTTATCAATGGTTGTCCGAGTATCACGGGATGCCAGAGGATGATATTCAGCGAACGGTTCGTCAAAGACTGCGCGAAGAGGGCTTCCGACCGGAATTTATCAACCGGATCGACGAAGTCATTGTCTTCCATCAGCTTTCGCGTGAGCAGATCAAAGATATAGTGGATATTCAGATTCAGCGGCTTCAGCCGCGTCTGGCTGAGCGTCACATTGAGATCCACCTGACCGAGGAGGCACGTGATCTTCTGGCCTCAGAGGGTTATGATCCTCAGTTTGGAGCGCGTCCGTTAAAACGCGTAATTCAGAAATCTGTTGAGAATAGTATCGCCCGAGCGCTGCTAAATGGTACAATCAAAGATGGAGAGACTATTGAGATTAGCGTCCGTGACGGCAAAATCAACGTGACCACAACTGGGGTTCCGGTCAGCCCGATATAGAAACGAGGAAGGCGATGCAGACCAGCAGTTCAACCATATCACATCAGGAGCAGATCCTTGTGTTTGAGCCCGTAACCCCAGAATGCCTTGTCCAGGATCTCGCTGAGGCGCTGGAAGGGATTGAACTGCTGGAGCGGCTCGCCGTTGATCCCGATCTATCGATATCCCGGCTTCAGACCGGACTGAATAAGGTAAAGCAGCAACTGCTCTCAACGCGGCAGAAGCTGCAAACTTCTTTTGAGAAGGGGAGCTTTAATCTGGTCGAAGCCCTTTCGCAGGCTGTGGAGCAGACCGCTGAAAGGCTCGGACTGTTCAGTCGAGTCTCCATTTCCGGTGAGGAACGCTCACTGCCTGCTAGCAGTCAGCATCTGCTGTATCGGATCACCCAGCTTGCCCTCTACAAGATCTCGCGGCACACCGGAACCCGCCGGCTACGTCTGGCCCTGACCTATGGTGTGGCAGGAATCGAGCTTGGCCTCGAAGACGACGGATTTATGCCTCAGACCGGGACAGATCTCCCTCCCTTTCTCACACCAAACACAGAGATGTTCGGCCACCTGCATGATCTGCAACGCCATATCGAATACCTGGGCGGCACGCTAGAGATGCACAGCAACGAAGAGCAGGGAAGTGAGATTCACGTTCAACTTCCGTATGAAATCTCTGGGGGGCCAATCGAAAACCAATTGGGGCAAGCCCTTAATCGGGTTCGCATCTTGATTGTCGACAACCAAAGCGTCACTAGAGCCGGGTTAAGGCATCTTTTGGAGGCTTACCCAGATCTTCAAGTTATTGGAGAGGCCAGTGAGGGCACCCAGGCCGTCAGCGAGACCCTGGAACTGGGACCACAGATTGTCCTTTTAGATCTGCAACTTCCCGCTGGCCAGAGCCTGGAAGCCTTGAGGCAGATCAAGCAGCTTAACCTGGAGACGCGCATCCTGCTGCTTGTAGGCAAGGGCCAGGATGAAGCCCTCTACAACGGCGTACGCGCCGGCGCTGACGGCTATCTACTCAAAGAGAGCAGCGCCCGCGAACTGGCCGAGGGTATCCGAGCCGTCGCTCGGGGTGAAGTGCTGCTTCAGCCGCAGCTTGTGGGCCAGCTTATCTCGCGCCTGGGTCGCCCGGAAGCGCCGGGTGCGACCCTCACCACGCGCGAACGAGAAGTTTTGCAACTGCTGGCGCGGGGATTGCGCAACAAAGAGATCGCCGGCAGCCTCTCTGTCAGTGAACGGACAGTCAACTTCCATCTCGCCAACATCTATCAAAAGCTTCAGGTCTCGGGGCGAACCGAAGCCATTAGCAAAGCGTTAGATCAGGGCCTGATTGGGCGGCGGAACGCATAAAAAAGCCACTTGTGGGTATACTTCACAAGTGGCCGTCTGTCTGGCTCAACCGGTTAATTCACCACAAGCTCGCCAGAATGCCAGATATCGAGAGAATGCTTTAGAGAATCGATATAGGCCTTCTCATCGTTATTATCTGCCTGAGGGGCGTAGGTTGGAATAATCGTCTCGAACGTCGTCTTATCTAACTGAGCAACATAAAGATTGCGTATCAGCTTATACCACTCTTCAAAGCCAACCTCCCAGCTAGGATAATGTGAATAGCCATCAGGGCAGGGGAAATCTTTTGTACAGCGGATATTCCCAAGAGAGAACGTCACACGGGCCTCGCCCTGGGTACCCATTGTACTCTCATGCAAAAAGAAAGCCAGCGCCACTGCTGGATCAATTTCGTATTTCACACCCAGATCGTAGAGCGTTTTACCTTTACCCGCAGCCGGCGAATGATAAGCATCGAGCACCTTATTGATAAAATCAACCGTCACCGTCGGCTTATTCAGAACCGCATAGGCACCACCTTTAGATACTGGTGGAGCATCCTTTTTTATCGGCAACGGCTTATCGCTTTTCTGCCATGTACTCACCTTATCCACCGATCCACCCACCTGAACTGAATAGGCACCGCCGCCGGAGAACGTCACAATCTGGGGAGAGTCCGAGGGGCGTTGGAAAGCGGAAGCCATCAATAAAACACTACCGCCCAATACTACGAGCAGCATACAGATCAGTAGTGGTCGTAACCAGCTTCCATGACGCTGAAACTCACGAGTCAGCTCATGCCTATCGGGGATCTCCACCACCCGGTTCGGACGGTTACGCGCGGACTCGGAAAGCATCATTGGAGTCTCTGGTAGAACCTCCGTCACATAGGCATCGCCCAGAAAGCGAGTAGTGCGACCGGAAGGATCGGTCTGCTGGATCTGTATACTCTCCTCCAAAGCCCTGGTGCGGCGCGCCACTGGCTCAAAAAGAGGCTCATCTGGCTCAAGGGACCTGTTTCCATATCTACCACCAGCCATAAGCAACCTCCTTTAGTATAAGCATATATGTCACCTTTTAGACCCTCCCAGCAATCCTGATTGGGCGAGGAAACTGCGTAATGGCTAACACCTGAGATCTCTCCTATCAGCAATAATCTCTACCAGTCATATACGTATTACGAACGATACATCAAAAAGGTGCAAATTTGTAGGCCGTTAAAGCTGTAGTACAGAAGGCCGGACACAATCCAGATGTTCTTTTCTTTTTCCCGCCTTTTAGAGAAACAGCATCCTGATATATAGAAACATACCAGATCACTTAATAATGATGGTAGCATCTAGTGAGCTCAAGTGTCAAACATACTTATATTTAACTGAACAGTAGAAACTCTGTTTTTCCTCACTTTTGAAGAGTCTAATTTATAAATTCACTAAGATTGCACTTTTCCAACCGAAACGATCTAGGCAGAGAGCAAGGCACAG
>CAXTTV010000004.1:0-12067 GCA_964247295.1 uncultured Ktedonobacteraceae bacterium
CTTATACGGGCCCATATTTATTGTGTCGCTATAAATTTTTTTATCGCTCCACTTTCGCATGTGAATAGCGAAAAGAAAGGCACTAAGCATGACAGAAACTATCCATATCTGGTCCGGCGAAGCAGCCTTGTACGACGAGACTCGCCCTCACGCCCCAAATGTTCTCCTGGATATCTGCTCCCAATTGGTCCACTTGCTTGAACCTCCAGTCGTGGTAGATCTCGGAAGCGGAACTGGCTTCTCTACCCTTCTCTGGGCCAAACGAGCACGGCAGGTCATCGGAATCGAGCCAAACGCTGAGATGCGGGCGCAGGCAGAACGCCAGCGGGTTCTTGACTCAGATGCAGAGCGAATACAGTATCGGGACGGGCTCTCTACTCAGACAGGTCTGACGACTGACAGTAGCGATATCGTCACTTGTTCTCAGTCACTGCACTGGATGGAACCAGAACCCACCTTTGCTGAGGTAGCTCGTATCCTACGGCCAGGCGGACTTTTTGTGGCTTATGATTACGATTGGCCTCCGACAGTTCATTGGGAGGTGGAACAAGCTTATCACGACACGATTGCACACTTTCGTCGGATCAGGGCAGAACGTGCCATTGATCGTGGAGTGAAGTCCTGGTCGAAGGAAAAACATCTCACACGTATGCAAGAGAGCGGACAGTTCCGCTATGTGAAAGAACTCCTTATCCATCAGCTTGAAGAGGGCAATGCCCAACGCTTCATTGGCTTAACATTAAGTTATGGGATCGCCCGTTATCTGAAACAGGGGTATCTCACTGAACAAGAAGTCGGCCTGGACCACTTGAAGCGTGTCGCCCAAGACTTCATTGGGCTAGAACTTATTCCCTGGTATTTCAGCTATCGAGTCAGAATAGGGATCAAGTAAACAGAGACATACAACTCACATGTAGAGCAGTGGTCATAGAATTTCTACCTGTGCTATTATAGATGCATTGTTAACGATTGCGTACGATTGTCTACTTATACCTATGTTCTACTTTACTCTCCAGGAAGATTTACGCTATGGAAATCGATGCTTCACGACAACAGCAGGCCCGCGAGTACGGGCGGATTCGCCGCCGCCTGATGTTCGTCGATCTTGGGATCGCGGTGGTGGCGCTGGCAATTCTGCTTTTTACTGGCCTGGACCGCTGGCTACGCGACCTTTTACAACCTCTGAGCTGGCAACCCCTCCACGGCTGGTTTCCCCTTCAAACTCTGGTGTATTTTCTGATTTTGATGCTCCTCTATCAGATTATTGAGATCCCAATGAGCTACTATAGCGGCTTTGTACTTCAACATCGCTACGGGCTTTCAACGATGACGCTGGAAGCATGGATCACTGACCAGATAAAAGGGCTGGTACTGGGATTGGTGTTTGAGAGCGCGGTCCTCTTGCTGGTCTATGCGCTCCTGGCCGTACAACCTCAGACCTGGTGGCTCTGGGTCGCGCTCATATTACTGGTCTTCTCAGTGCTGCTGACCAATCTGGCTCCGGTCCTGCTGATGCCGCTTTTCTATAAGTTCACTCCATTACCCGAGGGAGAACTAACCGAACGCCTGCACGCTCTGGCAAAGCGCGCCAATACCCGTATTCGCGGCGTCTTTACGATGCACATGAGCGATAAGACAACGGCGGCAAACGCGGCGGTAATGGGTCTGGGCAATACGCGGCGCGTAGTCCTGGGAGATACGATGCTGGATCGCTACTCGGTTGACGAGATCGAGGTGGTCATGGCCCATGAGCTTGGACACCATGTCCATCGCGATATCTGGAAGCTGATTATTAGTCAGTCAGTGGTTACGCTGGTCGGACTTTATCTTTTGAACCTGGGTCTGCATTGGACGGTTGAAGGCCTGGGCCTCTACAAATCTCTAACGGATGCCGCGACGATCCCGCTGCTGTTCCTGCTGATGGGAGCCTTTGGCTTGATCACTCGGCCAATCAGCAATAGCTATAGCCGCTATATTGAGTATCAGGCCGATGAGTATGCCCTTCAAACGACGGGTAAGATCGAGGCTTTTAAAAGCGCGATGACCCGGCTGGCGAATCAAAATCTCTCAGAAATCGAACCCTCGCCAGTCTACGAGACGCTTTTCTACGATCACCCGTCGATCAATCGTCGCCTTCAACATGCGGATGCCTTCGCGACCAGCGCATAAAGCAGGTGGTCCAGAAGGGCAGCCGCCCTCCTGACTGGGGACCGGAGTTGTGCCCTAACCCCCTTTTCCCAGGAAGATAAAAATGTATAATACCCATACGAGTACTCAGTATGGGTATTGTTTATTTCCAGGGCCCGAAAGGATGATCTCCAATGACAACTGATAATACCAATACAGCGCAACAGGTAGCACCGGCGAAGGCGTATCGCAGTCGAGTAGGGCTGGTCGCCGATTCCCCCAACTTTCCAGCCGAGTGGAATGCGGTAATGGAAAAAGTCAAGCTGGCCGATGAGCTTGGCTTCGATTCAATCTGGCTGGGCGAGTCCTGGGGCTATGAGCTTTTTACCTCAATGGCCGATCTGGTCCGCGTCACCAAAAGAATCAAGATCGGCGCGGGGATCGCGAATATTTATTCACGCACCCCGGCTTTGATCGCCAGTACGGTCGCGACCCTGGACGAGCGATCCGGCGGACGGATCATCCTGGGTCTGGGTCCCTCGGGAGCGAATGTAATCGAGCACTGGCATGGCGTTCCCTTCGAGAAGCCGGTCCAGCGCACCCGCGAGTATGTGCAGATCATCCGAACGATTCTCAGAGGCGAGAAGCTGCACCACCAGGGCGAGCTCTTTCATCTGGATCGAGGATTTAAGCTGCGCTTCACCCCACCCCGCGCCGATCTTCCAATCTATGTCGCGGCCATGGGTCCAAAGAATGTGCAGCAGTCGGGCGAGATCGCCGATGGCATTCTCCCGGTCTATTGGCCTGGCAACAAATGGGGTGACCTCCGGCAGCAGCTAGATGAGGGCTCAAAGCTAGCCGGGCGTCCTCCACAGAGCGCGGCGATCGCGCCCTACCTTACCACCATCATCTTAAGCGAAAATCCCAGCGAGCAGGAGATCGCTCAGGCACGCTTCCAGGCGGCCTCACCACTGGCTTATTATATTGGCAAGATGGGCGTCTATTATGCTCAGATGCTCACCCGCAATGGCTATGGCAAAGAGGTTGAGGCAGTGAAGAAGGGTTGGAAAGAAGGGATGCGCGGTGGCATTGGCGCGATCTCCCCCGAATTGCTGGAGGCAACCTCAATTATCGCGACACCTGAGAAAATGGTAGAGAAGCTGGACCAGTGGGCCGCCGCAGGCGTGGACGAGCCACTCCTGAGTATGCCCGGTGGCGAGATCGATGAGGCAGGCGAGAAACTCAATGCGCTGATGACGGTTTTGCGCCACCCTTAAAAGCTCCCCTTCCTACATTCAAGCCGGGATACCAGGCGGTGTCCCTGGCTTCGCTTTCTGTGTGACTACCGGTATGCGCTTCAATAGCCAGCGCAGGCTAAACCCCTGAACAAGCAAGGTAAAGAGCACTACCGCGTAGGTATAGAAGATAAGCTCCTCCCGGTGCGGCGTCCGTAGAGGCAGGGCCAGCACCAGGGCCATGGAGAGCGCCCCCCGCAGACCACTCCAGAAGATCAGAAAGCGCCCGGCCACCAGAAACTGCTGCGAGAAGGCCGGGACTATTCGTGGTAAGACAATTACCATCGCTAATCTGCTGAGCAGCACCGCCGCGATCGCGATCCCCGCATTTAATGCCAGTGTTGGAAACCCCGGCGAGGTGATAAAACGCAGCGGATTAAGCTGAACCCCGACCAGTAAAAAGACCAGGGTGTTCGCGAGAAACGCAATAGTTGTCCAGAAATTATCAACGGCCTCACGCGTCTCCGGGAACATAATCCGGGGCTCATAAATGCTCACAACTAAAGAAGCCACAATCACAGACAAGATACCCGAACAATGAAAAGCGTCAGCGATCACATAAGCCCCATAAGCGATCACCAGAGTTACAGTCGTCTCAACTAAAGAATCGTCGATCAAGCGAACAATCTGGCTTGCCAGAAATCCGCCGATGAAACCGACCAGAATCCCGCCTCCAGCCTCTATCATCAAGGTTCCGATGATCTGCCACCAGTTCTCGCCACCCCCGGCACCACCAGCCTGAGCAGACAACAGGACCAGAGCGAGAAATGTCTGGTATAAAGAACCGGAGACCCCATCGTTAAACAGACTCTCCCCTTCAATGATCGTTGAGAGACTACGATTCACTTTCAATTGTCGAAAAAGTCCCAGAACGGCCACGGGATCGGTCGGCGAGAGGATTGACCCAAGCAGGAATGCCAGCTTCCAGTCCAGTCCAATAATAAAATGGATGACTAGAGCAATCATGCTCAAAGCCAGAAGTAATCCCGGTACGGCCAGTAAAAACACAGCTTGCCAGTTCTCTCGCAACTCTTTCAGATGGATTGACCAGGACCCCTCGAACAGTAACGCTGGCAGAAACACAAATAAGACCAGATCTGGTGTCAATTGTGCCTGAGGGATCAACCCGGATAGGCCGATCACCAGACCGGCCAGGACCAATCCCAATGTATAAGGGACGGCAAGTCGGCGCGTTATCAGAATCACACCCAGACCAATCAATAAAAAAAAGACCAGTTCACGCACCAGCAAAACAACGTCAATCATCTGAGGAGGCCCTTTCAAATGTACAGCGAAATACCCTCCCCATTGTACAACGAGACGCGGAATGTCATAATTTATTGGAAACAAAAAAGTGGATCTCGGCTGACTGAGATCCACTTGAGCGAAAGAAAAAGTGTAAATCTAGAAAAATGGGTATTTCTGGTTTACTTTACATCGATGGTGAAGGTGGTATCAACCATGTAATGTGGACAGACCGCACCCTTTTTGCAGATCGGCCTACCCGAAAACTCTAATGTGGTCTTACCAGTATCTTGAGCCATAAAGTGCCAGATACAGGCATTTTGAGCAACCGAAAGATATCCGCCCGTTCCCAGAAGCTTCAGGTTCCCTTCGGAACTGTTCGGGCCACCCCAGGAGTTGGTGTCAGGCAATTGGATCTCGATCAGATTGCCATTTTTCGCACTGACAATGGTGTTGCTGTCACCCATTTTAATCGTTACATCTGGCTTTTCGGTACTGACATTCGAGCCAGCAGGGGGCTCATTGGCCGGGCAACCGGAGGTCGAAGCAGCAGTCCCGGTTAAGGTTGGCGTGGATGTAATCGGTGATGGAGCGCTCCCGGTCGTGGTCCTGGTAGTGCCAATCCCAGTCGCGTTTGAACCACAGGCGCTCAAGGTAAACATACCCATTACAAAAACCGGTACCAGCAACGCAAGCCAACGTCGATGAGTTTTCTGCGTCTTCAACATACGGAACTCCTTCTACATTCTCGTTAATCTGACAATCTGGATCATTTATTGATTGCACCTTATAGACGCGCACTGTAGAAAAATAGTTCCCATTGTGCTTCACAAAACAAATACCGCTTTTGCTCAACAATCAGAGCTTTATGAGATGGTCGCCAGCATGGTCAATAGTTCCTCGGCCTCGATCAGAAAACTCCGATGCGGAAGAACCTGATGCGCCATTCCTAAACGCAGGGCCTCAGAGGCTTCTATGATCTCTCCGGTCACAAGCAGTCGCATAGTCGTCTGGTGACTCAGATGAGCGGGAAAATACACGGCTGCGGCTGGTGAGATCAACCCCTGATCAATGCCTGGTAGACTGAATCTGGCGTCCTCACGAGCGATTACGGTATCGCACCGGAGGGCCAGTTCACAGCCGGCTCCCGTGACCTGCCCTTTCACCAGAGCAATGGTGGGGATCTTTCGCTCCTGGAGCTCCTCAAAGGCGGCGAAAGTATCCTTGCTGACCTTCAATAGCTCTCGCGCCTGCCCCTTCGCCAGTTCTTGAAGATCCCAGCCGCCGCTAAATGCCTGCTCACCGGTTCCTGTAATCACTACCAGACGAGCGTTCTGACGAACGGCGCTCTGAAGACCAGCAGTGAGCTGATCGAGAATGGGGATCGTTAATAAATTCAATGGGGGATGATCTAGAATTAACCAGAGGATGCGTTTATGGAAATGCTGGCGTACATGAGACATAGTCGGTTTTTTACCTACTTTTGCGCTTTTTTAAGGGTGGCACGTACAAACCTGCTGGGCATCTCTCAAGATGCCCAGCGCTGCTTGCTTTTATTATAGCATTTGAAAGCCGATCTTGTATTTATCGCCCTTCAAAGGATGGCTTGCGCTTCTCAACGTAGGCTGCGATCCCTTCTTTAGCATCCTCGCTCTGGAAGCAGAGCTGCTGTAGCTCCCGCTCGATCGCCAGAGACTCAGAAAAGGATACCTCAGAACCAGATTGCACCGATCTCTTGATCCGTCCCACGGTTTTCGCCGCACGGTTGGGGGGACAGAAGCCTTTGGCATAATCCAGGACTTTCTCCCAGTACCCCTCGGACTCATACACATAATTGATAAGCCCCATCTCCTGAGCCTCTTCAAAGGTCATCAGCTTGCCTTCAGCCATGTATTCGATGGCTTTATTTTTGGGGAGGGCTCGCGCCAATCGCTGGGTACCGCCAGTTCCGGGCAGCACACCTAGATTTACTTCGGGCAGGCCAACCTTACCAGCGTTGCGGCGCGCGATCCGGATATCGCAGGCCATGGCGATCTCAAGGCCACCGCCAACGGTATGCCCGTTCAGGGCCGCGATCACCAACTTGGTGGTCTGCTCCAGCCGCGTCAGGGTCTCGTTGGCGTGCAGACAAAAATAATATTTAAAGCCCGGCGTCACAGCGTTCAGCATGCTGATCTCAGCTCCAGCACAGAAAAACTTCTCGCCCGCGCCACGCAGCAAAAGCACATGCACGTTATCATCGAAACGGGCCTGAAGGATCGCCTCGTCAAGCTGACGCATCATCTCGTAGCTATAGGTGTTGGCCGGGGTGTTATTCAGCTCAATTACGGCAACCCCATCGGTCACACTATAATTTACAAGCGTTTTTTCGCTGGTTGTAGTCACTACTGTTCATCCTTTCGTCCAATAGAGCTTTCCTGGCGGTCCGCGCTCCGAGCGAGCGTGGAATACGCCTCCAGGACCTCTTCGTCCTTTACGTACTCAAAGGGGGTATGACAGGCATTACAATAATATTGTACTGTCAACAGCTGCTGACCGAAAAGTGAGAAAAGTTCTGTCTGAACAGAACTGCAATAGGGGCAGCGCACCTTTTTCTCTGGCATCATGCGCCTACCTCTATCCTTCGGCTCTCAAGATTCCAGGTTGACCAGGGAAGCACTTGCGTAAGTTCCCAGGTTTTTGCCGCAGGATCAAAACGGGCTGGCAGATCCAGATCCTGGCTTTGAAGAACGGGCATAACTCTAGCAAGATAGCGCTGACGCAGCTCTGTCGGCGAACAGTCAATCATCCCATCTTGATAAAGCTGAAATATATTTGGATCATCATCAGGGCCAAACCAGCACAATGCTTCATCCCAGTATCGTGTCAAGGACTCGTTTAAAGCGCCGCGAACCGCGCCACCAGCCTGAGCCAGTCGCTTGATCCAGCCCTCAGCATGCATGCCATGGAGCTGCTCTTCCTGAACAATTTTGCGTGCTCTCTGTCGCAAGGGCTCGTAGCTTGATTGTTGAGCGGCCTCAAAAAACACGGTAAAGACAGCATCACAGAGAAAATTGGTTGCCACAAAGTCCGACCAGCCCTGAAAATCGTGATCAAGTTCGGCCAACCAGTAGCGCAAATCGCGCGTCTCCGGCTCTATCTGCTGCGGAGCTGCCTCTGCCTGCACAAAGTTGTTGAGCAGAGGATATAATGTGCGCGCATGCCCTAGCTCATCCTGGGTCATCGCCGCCGCCGCTACCGCCGACTCCAGGGCCGGTGCGCCATTGCACCAGAAGGCATATCGCCGGCCCAGAGCCTGCTTATTATCGGCCAGCGAGGAGAGGATCGCGAACAGGGCAGCATGATCCTGGCGGGTGATGGCTGGCATTAGCCTCCTCCTTTGCCTTTTACGAGGCGATTACCGTTATAATCTGATCGCGGGGAATCAGTACCATCTCAATCCAATTGAACTCGTCGTAGATACTGCGAGCGTAAACTTTTGCCAACTCGATATCATCTGCCATCACATTGCCGATTTCGTGTAGCGGCTCCTGATATTGAGTGCGCGCGTACACTTGCCAGACCAGGTGGACGTTTAATTGTTCGCGGCGCGGCTCCTGCTCTATGTTCATGCGGAAATCCCCCAGTAGCGCATAATCTCTACACCGTCTTCACTCAGGCGCGCTTTTGTCCAGGCCGGGTCCCAGACCACTTCGATCCGCACCTCGCGAACCCCTGGCTCCTGTAACAGCCGGGAACGAATATCTTCCTGAATAAAGTCGCTGGCCGGGCAGCCCATCGCGGTATAGGTCAACTGGAGATCCACAATCCCATCCTGGCAGCGCAGATCGACAATCAAGCCCATATCGACAACGCTAATGGGGATCTCAGGATCGGTGACATCGCGCAGGACATCCCAGAGCTCTGGACAACTGGGATCGCCAGAGGCATGCGTCTCAAGGGATGGATATGTCGCGGTCATGCCTCTTGCTCCAGTAAACGGAGCATCTCGCGTTTCCCACGCTGAACCATCCCCACAAACTCCTCGTTTTTGGGACCGCGAGCCTTCCAACGCTTCATAACATCGCCCCACTCACAGGGACCATCCTCCAGCAGCCAGTGCTTTGCCGACGCATCAAAATTGGCGGGGAAGGCGCAGTCGATTACATACTGCTGTTTCTGCTCATCAAAGTGGGCCGGGACGCGCAACCGCAACTCATTACAAAGGGGAACCGCCGTCGACATCCAGATCTGCCGCAGCTCATCATTGCTGTGGCCCTTAAAACCATAATCTAATTGTTCGCTATGCTTTTTTAGATTGTCCGGTAAGCCAAACCACTCCACCGTCAGCAGGAACATCCAGTCCACGGCCTTCTGCAATTCCTCATGGCCGGACTGTGACTGATTAATCTTCCGCATCCACTGCTCACCGTGGCGCAAATGGAAGGTCTCTTCTTTATCTACCTTGACCAGGGCGCGCTTCCAGGGACCAAAGGTTGTGCTCTGATAGATATCGCCCAGAAGTGTGTAGCCAGCACGATCATAAAAGGCGTTCGCGACTACCTGCTCTACCCAGCTCTCCAATGGCACATCAAAGGCATAGGGATACTTGAAGTCACGGGGAGCACGCTCGAAAATCAGGCGTTCGCTATCTACCCCGAGATCCCGCAGCAAACGATAGGCGATATGCGCGTGACCCAGCTCATCTTGAATGATAGAGACCGCTGAACCAAAGGCATTTAACGAGGGAGCATGCACAGCGGCATGATAATACGCGGGCGCACTAATCAACTCGGTATCGGCAGAGACCGTCAAAATACGCTTGATCCCCTCCAGATAGATCGGGCTCATATGCTCGATCGACTCGACCAGTTGTTGTTTGCGAATACGTTGCAGCAGAGCCTCTTCGCTCTGCAAAGCGATGGTGGTCATCAAAAGCAAGCTCCTTTTGTCAGGGAACCAACCACAACACGCTACCGGGACATCTCGATAAGAACGCATTTGATATCTCCATATGGAGATATCAAAATTGTATGACCTGGAATATGCAGATGTCAAGGGCAATTGCCCTTGACAAAAATTGAATAGTGGATCGAAGACAACCCGATCGGGAAATCTCGTAGCCCGGCGGTTTATCCGCCAAAAGGGACCAACCTCCCTTATCTCACCATCAATAACAAAACGGCTCCTTACGGCTGATGGCTTAATTGCCAAACTATACCGTATGAGGAGCCGTTTTCTCACATTGAAGGGATGCTAAGCACCATTAATGATTTTATTTACATAGTTTTGGGTCTCAGCAGGCAGGCAAGTCAGGTAGTTAGCACCACAAGAATTTACGGCAGTCTGGAGATTACCCGAACCAGCATTATACGCAGCCAGAGCCATGGAGTAGTTGCCATTATAGGTTTTATTGTAGTCAGCCATCAACAAAGCCGCACCCCTCAAGGCCTGTATTGGATCGTGTGGATCGATCCCCAGAGCGGCAGCGGTGCTCGGCAAGAACTGAGCAATACCTACCGCGCCAGCATCTGAGGCAGCGTTCACATCAAAACCACTCTCCTGCTGGATCTGGCGTACAAACAGGACAGGATCAATACCGGCGTCTTTGGCCTCCTGCTCCGCGATCTGTATATACTGACTCTTGGGAAGATCGGCTGGAAGCTGAGCTTTAGGTATCGGCTTGGCCTGAACATTTCCACCCACAGGATTTCCCGTGTTTGCTTTCGCCACCTGATCGACGCGGCCTTTAATCTTCCAGTCTAGCACCTCGGCCCGAACCCAATTATTCACATTACCAACCACAGGAACATTGCTCTGACCAGTTAAACTGTCAACCGGGGCCAGAGTTACCAGCGTCGTGAATATAACAAGGAATAACGTCACAAAGGTCGCCATAAACTTGATTACGGGATTCATACCCCTGGCCTGTCGATCCGTTTCGGGCAGCCTCTGGGTCCGTTTGCGCGACCCAGGAATCACCACGACGCGATTGGCCTGCTTGGCTGCCATGGTCGCGTTTAAGGCCTCAAATAATGTTGGTACCGTAGATACAGATATGGAGGGGGGCTTCTGTGAGATCTGTTGAGCCTGGGGCGGGAACCGCAGATTTTGAGAGGTCTGTCGGATCTGAGAAGTCTTCGGTAGATTCTGGTAATTTTGCTGACTCAACACGGCAGGTAGATCGACTTGACTGATCGGCTCCGCATCCGCCAGCGGCCCAGATTCGTAGCGATACTCGCTAGACCCGATTTCAATCTCACTTTCGTAGAGATATCCAGAGGTCCGGTTCTGCGGCTGCCTCTCAAATGAAGCCATAAGAGTATGAGGATCAGTTGAGACCTCTGGAAATCCAGGACCGATATCTATAGCCTCCTGGCTTCCTGGTAGTAACACGTCCGTCACCTCCGGCACTCCCAAAACATGAAAATTATGATCTGGAGATGGCGAACTATTACGAAACTCTTGCATAACCTACCTCGTTACTTTGTGTTTATCTATCGTGCAAAGTCTACCCAAGTAGACCGACATCCGTCAATTTTTCTTTGTGAAAGGTGAAAAAATAGGACTAATCGACTATCACCCTTATATCCCTCAAAATATTATGCAAAATAAAGCACTTTAAGACAAAAATATATAATTACCTAAGGAAAAAGGATAATACACTGATTTGCACGAGCCACCTGTATCGGTTTTTACACGATAGCCAGATCTTCTTTTGATTTTAAGGGTGGTAGCGCTACTTTTAGAGATAGCGCTACCATTAGGCTTTTTCGCTATGACGGGCTGCCTACCTCGACTGTTTTTCTGCTACGCCTGACTCCTGTCTTTACCAGATGGGACGCTTGCCTTTTACTGGCACGGCGCTGACTCTGAACTGGTAGATATGGCTCCATCGCTCGCAGGGCATTCATGTACACCTGCTGCTGCTCGTGGATCACTCCGTTGGGACCCAGGGCCCACCATTCCTTGGGTGTGAAATATGCGGAAACTTCAGCTTCAGAACCCGTACGTCCATACCATTGGATCAGGTGCAGGTTATCTGATTGCGCCAACCAGATTGCCAGATCCAGCAGGTCAGGATTTTCGGTTAACCTGGCAACTCCATAGGTATGTCCCATAAGCCCAAAGACCGTCTGCTGCGCCTGGTTCCCCAGGAAAAACTCCATTCCACCACTGCCAGCCCAGGTTGTGGGGAAAATCGGTAGCGGCAGATGATGAGCCTGCTCTCTGTTACCATAGCGATCCACAATCTCACCAGGTGTGCGGAATGTGATACCCCGTTGCTCCAGTTCATGTGGAAGCGAGCGCATAAAGTCAAAGATCCCGGTATCTTTATTGTGGTGCTCACCAAAGGTCTCAAAGTCCCAACCCAGGAGCAGATAATCACCCCAGGTATTCGCGATCCAATCGGCATAGGT
>CAXTTV010000004.1:12085-54112 GCA_964247295.1 uncultured Ktedonobacteraceae bacterium
CCCCAACCGCGATTGGAAAAACGGTACCCAACATCATCACTCAAATCCAGATGCCTTGGGAGCAGAAACGGACCAAAGTCCCGCCCCGTCTCTACCGGCACTCGATACCCTTCAACTTTATGAGCGGAACGCCGCGCTCGGGGAACGGGATCAAGCGTGTACGAAGCTTCACCGCCAGAATAGTAAAGGTGGGAGCTCTCACGCCACCTCATCACCCAGGGCCGTCCATCCATCACAGCACCCCGGAAACCAGCGGTATCCAGGGCGTCGTAAAGTTGGGTAGACATACACATCTCAGTGGTATCGGTAATCGTCGGGCGCTTCCCTAGAAGACGCTCCATCTCATCCGCCATCCAGAGCATCCGCGAGGTAAAAAGGGGCATGTCCAGCAGAAATAGAAAGCTATGGTACGGCTCCACACCTATTAACTCTACATTCGGCTCCGCCACCAGTTCTTTGAACCGCGCCAGCAGTTCAAGATCCCACTCCGCCGCCTGGCGCAGGAAAGACAATGAGAAGCCAATCGAGAGCTTCAACCCCTGCCTTACCAGATCCAGGAACATCTCCGTTGCCGGATAGTAACAATAGGTCGCGACCTTTCGGAAATAACGTTCATTCATGCGCTCATCGAACAGGCAGCGAGCAATATCCTCTACCGAGGCCCCACGAGGAATCGGCTGCGCGGGCAGCTTGATCCTTCGTGGCTGATGCACAACGGTATAGATAGCAAGGTCCGAAACCATTAGTAGTTTCCTCTCATCAAGCTAGAACAATATCCTGTTTACGCGCCAGGAACTCCAGCTTACTCGCGAGATTATCAATAACACGATCCCATTGGAACTGTTCAGCAGTCCTCATACCGGCACAGCGGATGCGCTCTTGCTCTTCTGGATGGCGGCGCAGATGCAGCAAATACTCCACAATCTCATCGGGATCATCGCTCTCCGTCACAATCGCATTCTCAAAAGAGATCGCGTAATCCTCGCCGGTACTGCCCGTGACCGCCACACCCTTAGCGGCCATCACTTCCAGCGCCACCAGACCAAAGGGCTCGTGTCCACTATTCGCCAGGGTTGCATCGGCAGCGGCATAACAGAGGCGCACAAACTCCTCAGGTACAAAGAAACGTAAATTATAGATGTCAGCCGGCCCGGAATGGCTGATAGCCTCCATACACTGTTCGAGGTTGGGACGCTGAGCTTCAACATCATGGATGACCAAACCACGCTCGTACGCTCGCTGCAAGACATCACGGCCATGAGGTTCAATGCCACCACGCACAATCAGGGTAACCGGGTGACCACTCTCTTTTAAGCGAGCCGCCGCCTCAATCGCCATCATCCACCGCTTATCGGGATCAAAACGCCCGATCTTAAATAAGAACATCCGCCGGGGATCTCCCTGCCGGGCAATCTCACGCAGTCGCAGCGCCTGCCTCTCGTCAACCGGTTTGAGATGGCGAGAAGGAATACCATTAGGAATAACCAGAGGGTTCACGCCCAGATCCCACATCTTATGCTTCATATATTTGCTGACCGTACACAATGTCGTCACAAAATTCAAGCGGGACCAGTTCACACGATGCAGCGACATCAAGCTATTCAGGTTCCAGAGCATCAAAACCTTTTGGCGTACACCAAACCAGTGCAATAGATCTGAGGTCAAACTCATCACCTCAGCCGTATGCCAGTCCTCGCCCATAATCACGACCGTTATCCCCTCAGCTACCGCAGGACGCACAACCTCCTCATAAATATGATAGGGGACGCTCTCATTATAATCGTAAAGCTTGGCCTCTTCACCGTCATAAACACCATTCGGATAATACTTACTGACCCACTGAGACCAGCGCTTCAAAATTAAGCGTCCTTCAATACGCTCTTCCACCGAAGGTCTATAAGGATCACCGATGTAAATCAAGTGGGTGGTATACCCTTGAGTCGCCAGAGCCTCACTCAATTCCGTGACACGCGTTCCTAATCCACCAGCCGTTGAATAGACGTCGGGCCCCTCAAAACACAACATCACAAAAAGCGTGTTTGTGGGCGAGATAGCGCCTTCATTCTCAATTATCATTAAAAGGTCCTCACACAATGTTAAACTATAATACGCTGTCGTTCGCCTGGAATGGCTCATACGCTAAAGCTCTTCAGTAAAAAAGGCGACCTTTCCATAGGTCGCCCAGGAGAACATACATCTGTTCTTCCTACATTTGCGGTGTAAACAAATACAGAACTCTTCATCGAGTTCAAGAGAAAAGACAAAGATTACATCTATTATTTATAGCACGCGCATAAAATGTGCGTCTCTAACCAGTATATCACAAGCTAAATAAAAGGAATGATCCTCCGAGGGGGATCATTCCTCTAGCATACCCTATTATTGGGCGGTCACTGAGACATCGTCGATGAAAAAGTCGGTGGATTGGAACTGGCCCGCCAGATTTGTGCCCTCAAAGACGAGAGAGACTGTCTGCCCTTTGTAATTTTGAAGCTCTTTGGTTGCATCATAACTAACTTGAACCCACTTGTTTGCCGCATCTGTATTACAGATACTTTGAAGTGGCTTCAACAACTTCTTCACATCAAGAATGCTGATTAAATCGCTTCCAACCTGTAACCGGGTTTTCAAGGTGTCGTCGCACGTCTTACTGGTCTTACCTGTATCTGAGTACCACCAGTACGTTACTACCACTTTATTAAAGGTGGTGGGCAACGTAAAGGACTGCCAAAGCCTGTCCATACAGCCCATGTATCCACACATGTAGGCGCTATATTGACCTGTATGGGGAGTAGACTGATCCACCATCTGATAACCCATACCCGAGCTTTCCTGCCAGGGCTTCTGACCGTTCTCAAAACCACCATTTGGCAGCAGGGAGATCGTTGGGCCCGTAGTCGGCTGAGGCGTGGGTTGAGCTGTTCCCGGACCACCGGTTGTCACATGAGCCAGGTCGCGCGCGATATCATACACATCAGGTGTGCCGATTCCAGTTGACAGATCATAGCCGTTGGTTGTGGGATAATAAAGGTTGTCGCCCGAGGTGATATCGTGATACGGTGCGAAGGTTTGCGGGGTATTAAAAAGCTTGTACAGCGCCGAATTAGCGGTACCGATGCGGACCTGGTTCTGGCTCTGAAGGTACTGATTTACCAGCGCCATACTGCCGGCCCATATGGGAGTTGCCGCGCTGGTGCCAGCGACCCGATTCCAACCACTACTTGAACAGGTCGCGATCGCTACCGTACAGTAGATGGCATAGCCAGTAGCTTCGTCGGCATCCGCCGAGACATCCGGTACCTGACGATTTCCATTGCTATAACTGTTCTGCACACCATTGCCCGTCTGCCAACTGGGCTGCTTGTATGTTTTGCTAATCCCACCACCACTACCCGCGCCTTTGGGGCTACGCTTTGTGTTGCTGGAATTAGACCAGGCCGTTTCGCCGGCATAACTACCATCACTATTAAGCTGGAGATTGGTCCCGCCCACCCCTGTGACATTGGGATCACTCGCGGGGAAATCTACAGCTAGATTGTTGTCGCTACAATCGTACGCGCCCGAGTCACCTGAGGCTGCGTAAAAGCCCATGCCTTGAGCCACACCCTGCTTCAGGATGGTATCCAGGGTATTCAGTTCCGCCGCCCCCTGGCTGGCTTCACACTGACCCCAACCAATCGAGACAATCTGAGCCCTATTATCGGTAATGATCTTATTATAGAGATCATTAATACCGGCGGTAGAGTTCGGTCCTTGATAGACAATTTGATTGGCATGGGGAGCGACTGCCATCATGACTTCGATATCAATCGCCGCTTCAATCGAACCTATTCCAGGGGTGGTTGGCGCGTTATCAACCTGGACTGTTGAGATATTCGGTGTACCCAGATTGTACGTCTGCGCGTACTGATTGATGTCGCTTTGATTAAAAGTATCCAACTCGACTAATGCCACTGTCTGATTATCACCGAGGATGTTTGCATTGTGCAATGGAGCAATATCGTAGGCCGAAGCGATATCATTTGGCGTATAACCATTTGCATCCAACGCTCTGCCAGCTTTTTGACTCTTCGCTGGAAGCTGACGCATCAACGGATGATACTGCTGACTGTTCTCTAGCCCACTAACAGAGGAAATAATCGAGCTCAGCGATTGAGGAACGCTTGGTGGATTTTCATTTGCGTGAAAAACACGTCTGTCCAGCCGGTAATTGTTGATCTGTGTATGAAAGGCGTTCTGTGTCTGGGAAACGGTTCCATGGGCGTTAACAATAAGATTGTTACTGGCAACATTCGTCACTTCCAACCCCTGGTTTTTAAGATATTGCTCGACCTCGTGTACCTGATCATCGGTCGGAGCAAATTGATCTTTAAACTGACCTGGAGTTAAAAATTGATGGTACCGTGGGGAATCAGGATTGTAGATGTCTTGCAACAAGCTGTCCAGTTGATCCTGGTTTCGTACTTGTAAACCAACAGAAAGATCAAGGTCTTCGTGGGGATCGGTAGATTGCGTTTTCGCTGCCTTTTTGAGTACAGGGAGAATAGTATCTCTTAAAGCTACATTAGGGTTCATATTCGCATGGGTCGTCAAACGAACGGTGGTAAGACTTCCTCCGCCCAACACCAAAATTCCAATAACTATAATCACAAGGTTACGTACAAAAATACGCTGCATACTCAACTCCAACACTACACTACAAGCCCGGTGCCTCTCCATCCGTTGGTATCACCAAAACTGTCAGCTTTCATCTAGCAGGCAGCACCAGAGAAGACGCTATGTTATAAATTTCCATATATCGATAGAACGCTCATTGTTTTTCACACGCGATTATTGGATAGGAAAAAATGTATATATTTGATATCTAAACAATAAACGTAGCACCATCAAATGATTGCCATTTTTCGTCAATTTAGTACTATTGGGGAGGGGAGAAGAAGGGAAGATATAGCCGATTCTGGAAAACTAGATGATTTCTAAAAGCAGAAAAGGATCACCCTGGTAGGTGAGCCCTCTTCTACTAGATAGTTGTTTCAAGTCTGCCTTACCCGTCCCCTTTATGGAGCTGTCGTCGGCACCGGCGTCGGAGGTGGAGCCTTCGTCGGAACCGGTGTCGGGGCTACCGTTGGCACTGGTGTCGGAGGTGGAGCCTTCGTCGGAACCGGCGTCGGAGCTACCGTCGGCACCGGCGTCGGGGCTGCCGTCGGAATAACTACGGTCGGCACAGCTTCCTGAGTTGGCACGACCTGCTGCGAATAATTCACAACATAAATAGTAATTGTATCATCGTTACCTATTATGGCCCCACCAGCGGGATTGGAGCGAGTCACAACATTTGCGCTCTTTGTTAGATCGGTTCCGTCCGGCTGAATCAAGTAATGTAATCCAGCGTTTTGGAGCGATTTAATGGCCTCATCCAGCTTTTTACCAACCAGATCATCTGGAACCTTTTTTTGCACCTGATCCGTTCGCAATAAGACCAGGATGTGTGCCCCTTTCTGCGCTCTGTCATTGGCTCGTGGGTTCTGTACATCAACGATCCCCTGTTTGGCATTGCCCATAATCTCCACCTGGAAGCCAGCCTTCTGCGCGGTAACACGGGCCGTCTGAAGATCCATATCAATTAGACGAGGCACAAGCGCTGTCTGATCGCTTGTCTGTACTGGTTGATTGTGGAGGAAGGGCAATTTAATAAAACCCAGCTCGGAGGCAAGATACACGCCAAAGCCACTTAGCAAGATCGTTGCCAGCACGATCAGACTGGTGATTATCATAGCGGCACGTGAGGAACCCCGCTCGGTCCCCGGTTGAGACAATTGGTTCCGCTCAAAGGGCCGGGTAGCCCCTGCCCCAGAAAGACCTCCAGGGGGCAGACCAGGATAAAGAGCTGGTGGATCAGTCATTGGCTGAGGCGCGGCAATAGTCCTGTCCTCGACGTTATCCATTAGATCCGCTGAAGCCAGTGCCCCCCGGTTATTGGAGGAAGCGGTAGTAGCACGCTGCTGATTATCGCTTACCGCACTGCCAGGGTTGGCGGCCTGTGCATAAGCGATCGAGGCCGCCGGCGTCTGACCGGGGGTGAGCCCGGCTTGCAGACCATCACTAAATTCATTCTCCCCTAACATTTCTAGAGCTCGGGCCAGCGCACTACCATCACGGTAGCGCATCCCTGGCTCCTTCTCCAGACATCGAAGGATAATATCCTCTAAAACGGGGGGAATATTTGGGTTAAGCTGTCCAGGCGGCACCGGTAAATCTTGAATATGCTGCATGGCGACCGCGACTGGGGTGTCTCCATCAAAGGGAGGCCGTCCGGCCAACATCTCATACATCACAATGCCGAGAGCATACACATCGGCTGCGGGACTGACAATCTCACCTTGAGCCTGCTCCGGGGCATAATATTGAACGGTTCCCAATGTCATACCGGTCGTCGTTAAACGCTCAGCATTAATGTCTTTGTAGACACTGGCAATCCCAAAGTCCGTCAGTTTAATGGAACCATCCCGGCCCACCAGAATGTTCTGCGGCTTCACATCACGGTGGACAATGCTTCGACGATGAGCAGCGCCCAGACCAAGCGCGACATCGTGCGCGATGATCACAGCCCGATCTATGTCTAATGTGCCTCGCGCTCGCAGATAGCGGCGCAAGTCGGTCCCCTCCACTAACTCCATGACAATATAATAATTGCCGTCCGTCTGACCGTAGTCATAGACTTGTACGATGTTAGGATGCTGCAATGATGACGCCGCTTTCGCCTCTCGTTGAAAGCGAGTCACAAACTTTGGGTCGGTACTGTAGACTTCGCGTAGCACCTTAATGGCAATTACACGCTCCATCCGCATGTCGCGCCCACGGTATATTGTTGCCATACCGCCCCGTCCAATGGGCTCCTGGAGCTGGTATCGCTCACCCAAAACTTCGACTTGCATAGCTCTCCACAGCAAATTGTTGCATTACATGTCCGCGCACTCTATTGTAACGTATTCTCTATTTTAAGGAAACACTTTAGACCAAAAGGCACCTTGTGTATCAGTATGGCTATTTCTGAAATCGCGATGCGCCTCCTGCTGCCGTCCCCAATACTCTTTCGTCCCCAACTCGACGCGTTAGCCGCCGCTCATCCATCTGCTCCAGCAATGGTAAGACGTATTTACGCGTGGCCCCGAGCATATCTCTGGCCTGGGCAACTGTAATATGCCCATGCTCTCTCAAATATTCTAGTATTTTTGTCTGCGCCTCTGCATAGGTCTGGGACAGAAACAAAATACCCTCGCTTAGCTTGATAAGCGTCCCCTGCTCTATCAAAGCATTGAGCACTTCAATACCCGCGATCTGCTCTGCCTCCACCCACACGGGTGGAGTCCAGGGCTGCGTTTGAAATTGGCGCAGAAGGATCTCTGTCTCTCGACGTTGAGCCTGAGTAAACTGCGGCTGATAGCCAGGAAGGCGAATCAGCCCTGCCGTCATTGTTGTCTCTGCTTCGGCTAACCTTCCCTCTAAAACAAGTTCCTCAAATAGCTCAACTGCTAATTTCGGTGATAGGTGTAAGCGGGCTCGCCATTCTTCTTTTGAGAGGCCATTACGAAGAGGATAATTCCTGTGCTGATCTCGCACCAGGCGAACTGCTTCTGTTGTCAATGCTTCCCAAACGGATTGTGCCAGCCAGAGTGAACCAATGCAATGTACTCTTCCTGATTCTTGTAACGACTCTAGAAGTTGCTGCGTCACATTTATAGACAGATTACTCTGCCTGGCTACCTCTTCCAGGGAGAAGCCAATCCTGTTTTGCGAGGCTTTCCCACTACTTCCCTTTACTGTTCCAGACGTAAGGCCGGGCCGCTTCTCCAAAATGGCCTGGACCGTTTCCTCTGGTGTCCCTTGCTCTAATCTCGCCAGCCCCTCCAGGACGGCTGGCTGGAAACGCCGGTGGAAGCGTGGCCGGGGATCAAGGATCTCTCCTCCACCGATGGTCATACCCGGCGAGGGGATACGCAGGATGAAACGATCTCTCCGGGCCACAACGGCTGGCCGCTCAAACCGCAGTTGAGCCCAGGCACTTTCACCCGGTTGCAACTCCTCGACATTTAATAAGGCAATCCGCGCGGGGATTTCCTGTGAGCCACTATAAAAATCTACGTGCGTATTATGCGCGAGTGGACGCGGTGCATCTGGCAATAAACGGATGCGAGCATCGACCATCATAGTGGATTGAAGCGTGTCTGGGAGGGTGACGACTTCACCACGCCGCAAGTCGTTTTTAGAGACATTGGTCAGGTTAATGGCGACACGCGTGCCCGGTCGCGCCAGCTCTACTTGCTGCTTGTGCATCTGAAGGCTGCGAACCCGAGCTCTGGCCTTTTGCGGTAGGATCTCTACCTCCTGACCAATGTTTAACGATCCGTCCAGCAGCGTTCCGGTGACGACAGTACCAAAACCGGTCATGCTAAACACTCGATCTATCGGCAGCCGAGGCCTGGCAATGTTCTGACGCTCCAACCCGGCCTCAAGGATCTGATCCAGTTGCTGGAGTAATTCTGGCAACCCCTCCAGGGTATAAGCCGAGACGGGCTGGATGGGAGACCCCACCAGGCTGGTTGAGGCCAGAAGATCTCTTACCTCTTCGCTCACCATCTCCAACCATTCGGCATCCACAAGGTCAGCTTTGGTTAAGGCGATAACGCCCTGTTTCACACCGAGAAGATCCAGGATCGCCAGATGCTCCCGAGTCTGAGGCATGATGCCTTCATCTGCGGCAATTACGAGAAGTGCCGCGTCGATCCCCCCAACACCAGCCAGCATATTTTTGATAAAGCTCTCGTGCCCCGGCACATCCACAATGCTCACTTCACGACTACTAGGCAGGGTTAACCAGGCAAAACCCAGATCGATGGTCATCCCACGCTCTTTCTCTTCTCTCAAGCGATCAGGATCAATCCCTGTCAGAGCCTGGACCAGCGTGGATTTTCCATGATCGACGTGCCCCGCCGTGCCGATGCAACTCATCAACAAAAGCTTTCGTATCTGTCAAGAAAATGCTAAAATGACGGTATAATTTGACATACAATACAAAGGTCCGTGAGCATAGTATATCATTTCAAGACACATGCCGAAGATTTATCGAAAAGAGTACCAGGCTTGATACTAAGCTTTTCTCCACTTAAAGGCTTTCAAGATGAATGATAAAATTCGATCCATTCTGAATTCCCTCCCCCATAGCCCTGGGATCTACCTGATGAAAGATGCCGAGGGAAAGATTATTTATGTGGGTAAGGCGATCTCGCTTTTTAACCGGGTCCGTTCCTATTTTCAGGAGTCCGCTGACCTCGGTCCCAAGAAACAAAGTATGGTCTCGAAGATTGAGGATATTGAGTTTCTGGTGGTGCGCAATGAGGTTGAGGCCCTGGTGCTGGAGAGCAATTATATCAAGCAGTATCGGCCAAAATATAATGTTCTGATGCGCGATGATAAGCAATACCCCTATATTAAAGTCGCGACCACGGAGGATTTTCCACGCATCTATCGGGTGCGCAGTTTTCACCGCGACGGCAACCGCTACTTCGGTCCCTACACAAATTCTGGCGCGGTCGATACCACACTGGATCTCCTCAACAAGCTTTTCGCTTTCCGTACCTGTCGCTATGATGCCAGTAATTGGTCACCACCGGCGAAGGGAGATCCCCCTCCTGGTTGGAAGCAGAAACTGCTGGATCGTCCCTGCACCCAGTATTATATCCATCGGTGCGTCGCTCCATGCGTGGCCTACACTACCCGCGAGGAGTACGCCGCGATCATTCAGCAGGTAATCCTCTTCCTTGAGGGCAAACATGATGAGGTGATTAAACGGCTCCAAAACGAGATGGAAAAGGCCGCCGAGAATCTTCAATTTGAAGAGGCCGCCCGCTTGCGCGACCGTATTCAGGCGGTTGAGCAGGTCCTTTCTAAACAAAGAATCATCAATACCGAGGGCCAGACAGACCAGGATGTGATTGCATTGTCAAGCGAGGATGATGAGACCTGTGCCCTGGTCTTTTTCTTTCGCAATGGGAAGCTTGTTGGACGCGAGTTCTTTCTGCTTCAGGGGACGCGTGAGAGCAGTCCAGGCGAGATTATGAACTCATTTATGACCCAGTTCTATCAAAGTTCTCCCCATGTGCCAGCAGAGATTGTGGTTGAGGCTGAACCGGAGGAACAGGAGCTCCTGCGTACCTGGCTAAAAGAGCGCAAAGGCGGGGCGGTCTCGATTATCGAGCCGAAGCGCGGACCACGTGTAGAAGCGATTAAGATGGTGAAAAATAACGCACAGGAAATCCTCACGCAGCAGCGGATTAAATGGTTGACCGATACCCAGAAAACGCAGATGGCCCTGGAGGAGATCCAGCAGGCCCTGAACCTGGCCGCACCTCCCATGCGGATCGAATGCTACGATATCTCGAATACGCAGGGCAGTAATTCGGTGGGCTCCATGGTGGTCTTCGAGGCCGGACGGCCTCAAAAGGCCGAGTATCGGCGGTTCAAAATTAAGACGGTCGAGGGTCCAAACGACTATGCCAGTCATCAAGAGGTGCTGAGACGGCGCTTTCGCCGCGCCACTACTTCAGCAATCCCAATGAAAGTCGAAGAGGTAGAGATCAGCGAGACCGCTGAAACCGATGCGGAAGCAAAGTTGGAGCATGACTGGCCCCTACCAGATCTGGTGATTATCGATGGTGGCAAAGGTCAACTTAGCGCGGCTCTGGAAGTGTTGCGAGAACTGGAGATTAAAGTCCCAACTATCGGGATTGCTAAGGAGGATCACACTGCGACCTCGTATAATGAGGAGATCTATCAACCCAGCTCTAACCAACCGATCATTCTGCCGCGCGACTCCCAAGGACTCTATATGCTCCAGAGAATTCGCGATGAGGCCCATCGCTTCAGCATCACCTATCATCGCAAAGTCCGCAGTACGACTGCCTTTAAATCAGTTCTGGATGAGATTCCAGGGATCGGCCCAAAACGAAAAAAAGCCTTGATGCAGCATTTCGGCTCTGTTAAAGAGATTGGAGCAGCCAGCCTTGAGGATCTGGCCGCGCTACCAGGAATGAATAAGGAGGCAGCTCAAAAAGTCAAAGAGTATATTGGGGAGCGCCAGCACTAGTCGTTTTGGAATATTTGGGCAACATAAAGAGTTCTAATTAAAAGATAAACCAAACGCCCAGGCCCACTCAGACCCGCGCTTTAGCAGTCTTCCATTGAGATTGACAACCACGACGGAGCGCGTTACTATAACGATAACAGGTCATTTCTTGTAGAAGACAGTGTAGAGGGATAAACCGTATGCCAACCTATGAATATCTTTGTAAAACATGCAGCCATCGTTTTGAAACCTGGCAGAAGATGAGTGAAGAGCCTCTGACAGCCTGCCCGGAGTGTGGTGGAGTTATCCGTCGCGTGCTTTTCCCTGCGGGAGTCGTTTTCAAAGGCTCTGGCTTTTATAAGACCGATCATCCCGGTAAAAAGGCCGACGAGGACAAACCAGCAGCTTCGAACGAGAGCGCTTCCACCAGCGAAAGCACTTCTACCAGCGAAAGCTCCGCTAGCCCTCAGAAGGCTGAAAGCAAACCTGCCAGTAGCTCAACCAGCGAAAACAAGCCAGCGACAGCTTCAACACCAAAATAAATAAATGGCGTAAAGGATCAGGGCGCGGATGTACGCGCCCTTCTCATTTTTGATGCTTAAAGGAGCTATTCAATGCCAGAAGAGTCCGCGCTCGCCGTCATTCAACGTCGGCAAATCGAGATTACAGTGGGAGAGCTGCTTTTGAATTCCGACTTTTATATGCGTCAGGAGATTGCCGAACGCCTCCGCCACCTGTTCTCACATGCCGATCCCACCCTGGATAAATCACGCCTGAGCGAAGTAGCTGTGGAAGAGCTACAGGAGCTAGACCTGCTCTAGCTGATGAAACTTATATATCTACTCCAATCGCTTTGGGGACATTTATGATTTGACCCCTCCCATTTTTCCTAAAAACCCTATTTTTTGATGTCGCCTGCACCATCTTGAGTATATACTAGTGTACATGGTCCTGGATAAGGTCAAGGAAGTAAAAAGGAATGCAGGTTACGAAAGACAAAACTAAAGAACAGGCTGAGCGTATTCGCCTGCTGGAGCAGCAGGTTGAAGAATTAACCTCCGCGAACCTGGTGCTTAAAGAGCAACTCGCTCGCAAAGAACAGTTTACGGCTATGATTGCCCATGAACTGCGCGGCCCCCTCGCTCCAATCATTAATTACGCTCAAATGCTTGCTCGCTCTAAAAGTAAGAAACCCGAAGTGGTGAAGCGCCAGACAAGTATTATTATCAGTCAGGCCCGTCGTCTGACTCGACTTGTGAATGATCTGCTCGATACCTCTCGTCTCAATGCCGGCCAGTTCTCTCTTTCACGCCAGGAGTGCGATATTGTAGCGCTTACCAATGAAATTGTAGATCAGATGCGCCCTCTATCCCCCTACCATACTATTAATGTGGTTGTTCCCACTACTCCTATAAAAGGTCATTGGGACGATGGTCGGATTCAACAGGCTATCGGCAATTTGCTTGATAACGCTGTGAAATATTCTGATGAGAATACCGTTGTGACGGTGATGGTCTCTAAATTAGCCCATACGGTCCGTATCAGTGTTCATAATCAAGGGAGTACTATACCCTCTAATGACGTTGGGCAGCTTTTCCGTCCCTATTCACGCCTGCAAGCAACCAGCAATCGCCAGGGGTCCGGCCTTGGGCTTTATATTACAAAAAGCATCATTGAGGCCCACGGCGGTTTACTCCGTCTGGAGCCCGGCGGGACCGGAGAACAGGGTACGATGTTCTCCTTTGAACTCCCGCTTTCATAGTTAAGCGTTCTTCTACTATATCCTATGTAAAAAGAACGCTTGCGGTACCACCTGTTTGCTTTACTGTAAATTGGCGAACAGATTATTTAATGATTCAGCTAATGTAGGGTGCGCAAAGATCGCATTTTCGAGCACGCTATAGTGAAGTTTACCGAGCATCGCAATCTCAAACATCGCCATGATCTCTCCACCCTCTAATCCCAGTACGGCTGCGCCTACGAGCTGGCCGCTTTCCGGATCAACCAGGACTTTCATAAAGCCGCGCGACTGATCCACTTCCAGGGCACGCGCGACATAATTCATTGGCATTTTCGCGACTTTATATTTTTGCCCCTGAGCTCGGGCCTCTTTCTCGCTCAGGCCGATCCTACCCAACTGGGGATCTATAAATACAGTGTAGGGAAGCATCCGCCCGTTTGTACTGGCCTGACCATCCTCTAACAGGTTGGTACGAATGATCCGAAAATGATCATAGGAGATATGCGTGAATTGCGGAGAACCAGTGACATCTCCCAGACCATAGATGCCCGGCACGTTGGTCTCTAGCCGATCGTTTACTTGAAGATAACCCCGCTCGTTTATCTTCAAGTTGGCGACCTCCGTATTCAGACGATCGGTATTGGGAATGCGGCCCGCCGCGACCAGGAGATGCGTTCCCGTCAACTTTTGCTCCCCCTGTGGGGTTTGAACGGTCAGTTCAATCCCTCCATCGGCACTGCCTCTTGCCCCTTGAATAGTGGTTTGGAACCGCAGGTTGATCCCATCCTGCTGGAAGATCTCTTCGACACCCTGGGAAACGTCCTCATCCTCTTTTTTTAAGAGATGCTCGCCCCGTTCGATAATTGTGACCTCGCTACCAAAGCGTCGGAACAGTTGCGCAAACTCAACGGCTATATAACTACCGCCAAAGATGATCAGGTGTTTAGGAACTCTGTCCAGGTCCATAATTGTGGTCGAGTTATACGTGCGGATCTGATCTCCACCAGGAAATGGCGGATCTCCAGGTCGGCAGCCAGTATTGATAAAGATCAGATCGGCACGGACCTGTTGCTGACTACCATTATTCATCGCGACATTCACGGTATGGGCATCTACAAAACTGGCCTCGCCCATGAGCAGGTCCAGACCGTCAGCGTTCTCGATCCGCTTCAGGCTCCCTTCGCGAAAGCTATCCACGATATCGCGCTTGCGCTGCCGCACCTTCACCATATCGATCTCAGGCTGGCTGGTAGTCACGCCATAATCGGCGGCCCGCCTGGTCAGGTTCGCTACAATACCACTGAAGATCATCGTCTTGGTAGGTGTACACCCTTCATTAATACAGGTACCGGCGACATGCTCCCGCTCGATCAACGCGACTTTCTTCCCTTTCTGAGCCAGAAGCGTTGATAACGGTGAACCGGATTGGCCGGAGCCAATGATGATTGCATCATATTTCTGGTGTGTATTCATAAAAACTCCTGCATTCTGTTACAATAACCGTCCGCCTTCTTATTGTACGCTACCTTATGGAGAGGTTGCTGACCTGTCTATTGTGACAGGTAAAAGGTGTCTTTTTTACCTGTAGAAAAAACTGGCGAAACTGACGATGTGCGACAAAGATATCCAGACTATACTTACAGCAGTGAGAGTCCTCTACTGGCGGAGCTACCACGAGGGAGAGCCGTTTTGTGGAACCCGGTTCTATCTATGGGAGCAGAGACGAGGCGTTTTGTCTGCGTGCGAGGCTTGACTATGAACGTCGCGTTTCAGAGGGATCATCGGGAAATGAGCCCTGAGCTCACCAGTAGACTCCACAAGAGTTTCTCACCGAATACATTAGCCAGAGCGTTGCTCTGCCAGATGTAACCGGAATACAGCATGGGAAAGGAGCACGCAGATGGCACAATGGGCCTATAAGGTCGTCTATATCGACTATCGCGGGCGCATCTCTAGCGAGGGTCTGGAGACTTTAATTGGAAATGAGCGTCGGAGCACTTTTGCACGCCGCTATATGAATAGCCTGGGCCGTGACGGCTGGGAGCTGGTCGGTATTCAGCCGCTCGCTTCCAATTCCGCTTACTATACCTTCAAGCGCCCCGCGCAAGCAGGCGATTATGCTGATGCGCAGACATCGGCGTCCAGCAGCGCTGCTACACCTGGGTCCGCGCCTTCACAGAATACCCCTGCCCAGGGTACTCCCGCCACTCCAACCGGCGATAGTCCAAAAATCGAAAGTGTCTAATCTAAAAGATCAGACAACTACGATAGCTCAAGAATGTATGCACAAAAACACCAGAAAGGCTCTGCCATTTCTGGTGTTTTTGTGTGTCCGTAATGTATGCTATAGGAGAAAATTCTTTGATCGCTTATATTTGGATCAAGGACGATCTTTTTAGAAACTCGAAGAGGAGATCTTCCCTGTATGGTAACTTCAACGGCTCCAACTTATCAGAACTTCATTAATGGAGAATGGACCAGCGCTCGCGGCGGCGAGACGTTTGTGAGTACCAATCCCGCTCGCTTTAGCGAGATTGTTGGATATTATCAAAAATCTACCCCGTCTGAGATTGAGCAGGCGGTGAGGGCAGCGAAGGCAGCTCAGCGTGAGTGGGAGGCGCTCCCCACTCCCAAAAGGGGCGCGATTCTATTCGCGGCAGCAGCCCTGCTGGAACAACGCAAAGAGGCTCTGGCCCAGGAGATGACGCGTGAAATGGGCAAGATCCTTAAAGAGACCCGAGGTGATGTCCAGGTGGCGATTGATGTCGCACGCTATGTGGCGGGCGAAGGGCTCCGGGCCGAGGGCGAGACTGTCCCTTCGGTTCTCAAAGATAAGTTCTGCCTGACGCTTCGCCAGGCCCTTGGAGTTGTGGGTATTATCACACCCTGGAACTTCCCAATGGCGATCCCGGCCTGGAAGGTGTTCCCGGCCCTTCTTGCTGGGAATACAGTGCTTCTCAAGCCGGCCAGCGATACCCCTCTCCTGGCCTTACGGATGGCGGAAATCCTGACGGAGGCTGGGCTTCCAGCCGGGGTCTTAAATGTGGTGACCGGGCCTGGCGGCTCCCTGGGGGATACTCTGGTCTCCCATCCCGATGTGAATATGATTTCTCTGACGGGCTCAACTGAGGTTGGACGACATGTAGCTGAGATTTGCGGTCGAGATCTACGGCGCTGCTCCCTGGAGCTTGGTGGTAAGAACGCTGTAATTGTGATGGAGGATGCCGATCTGGCTCTGGCGGTGACCGGGGTCTCAGCCGGAGCTTTTGGCACGACCGGTCAGCGCTGTACCGCGACCAGCCGGGTAATTATTCAACGGTCGGTTGAGGCTGAGTTTACGGATCGCTTGATCGCGGCTACCCAGCAATTGCGCGTGGGCGATGGCCTGGAGTCCTCCATTGACATGGGTCCGCTGGTAAATGCTGGTCGCGTTCAAACAGTTCACGACTATACGAAGGTCGGGCAGCAAGAAGGTGCGAAGCTGCTGATCGGCGGCTCTCCCCTGACCAGTGAGAGCTATAGCGATGGCGCGTTCTACCAACCAACGATCTTTAGTGGAGTACGACCCGAGATGCGGATCGCGCGCGAGGAGATCTTTGGGCCCTTTGTCTCGATTTTGACGGTCAATAGCTTTGATGAAGCGATTGAGGTCGCGAATGGCACTGAATATGGCCTTTCGACTTCGATCTTTACGGAGAATACGCGTTATACCTTCCGGGCAATGCGGGAGATTGTCTCGGGTCTGGTCTATCTAAATGCACCAACGGCCAATTCGGAGACGCACCTGCCCTTTGGGGGTATGAAGGCTAGCGGCAACGGTCACCGCGAGCTGGGCGCGGTCGCGGTTGATAACTTCAGCGAGATTAAAACGGTCTACCTTTCGTATCCTCCACGATCTCATTGATGCGGTAACGCGAACTGGGCGAACAGAGCTTCCCAGACTTCGCGGTTCTCTAACCGCTCAACGAAAGAAGCCACCCGCGAGTTGATGGTCTCAAAAATGCAGCGCAGAATCTTCTGAAGCACTATTGAGGCCTCATCAAAAAATTCTACCGCTTTCTGCATGTTGGCGTTCAGCACTTCATAGCAGAGGGCGGTAAAATTTTCTACATCAATATGGTTATTTTCGATGATGAACTTGTAGTTGCCCATGTACCGCAACTTTTTGCGCGAGAGCAAGGATTCCAAGGTGCTGGAGTCTAGCTCGGTCCCTTTGGCGCGACAGGTCTCAGAGAGAGCATCCATGGTCCAGTTGATGAATTCTACCAGCGCGGGCAACTGCTCCATCGGGCTGTTGCGCTTGTACCACTCCTGCTCCATTCTGCTGATCAGGTTCATCAGCTCAAAGCTTTCCATCCTGAGCTTTTCAGCGGGATCTGGCAACTGAACAACACGTTTCCGTTCATTTTGCCCGATCTGAGAGACATCCTGTTGCGGATGCAGAAGCTTATACTGAACAAGCTGGGCAAGATCACGGGCCACATCCAGTTCGGGGCGACGGAGGGCAGTAGCGACTTTGCGCACTTTATAAAAGACATTTACGACACCCAAAAGCTCGATGATCCGCACATCGAAGCCCATGGTAAAGGGAATCTCGGGGGCCATCTGAAGGTAGGTGTTCATACCATCAGGCAGGAACTTCCGCAACTGTTCCCATTCGTCCGTGTAACGCACCATCTCCATGGTGATGCGCATGACTTCCATCTCCAATGAAAGCTCACCATAGGGAAGGATCGCGTTGATATCGGAGCTGGGGATGAATTCATACTCCCCGTCCTGCCAGGTCGCGAGCTCACGGGCCGTCCATAAGGCTTTATACTTTAAGGCCTCTCGCAACTGCTGCTCAGAGATCACGCCCATCCCGATCAGGCGTTCGCCGATCCGCATACCGAAGGCATCCTGGAGCTGTTGATAAAAAGCCTGCTCTATCTGTGGGCTGGTCGCCATTCCCATCTGCTGCAATACATCCCCAAGAGTCAGGGCATTGGCGCTAAATTCTGAGCAGGTGGCAAGCTTTCCCTGGTTAAAATAAAGGATGCCTGTACGATTATTGCTCTGCTTAAGATGGACCGCGCCGGTCATGCTGCTGAGATCCATCATTTGCAGAACTTCAACTAAGCCAAAATCTTGTAATGACCCTTGCAGCCTCGTACTTAAAGCCATGCCTTGCCTTCCCCTGATCAAATATTATTGGTGATCTGCCTTGCGAAAAATATCTTTTGCATTATAGCAGATCCTAATGTGTTTCAACAATATCTGCTGTTCTCTGCTTTTCCCTCTAAACTCTCCTGCTCCTCGCTTCCTGTTACCATGATACGGGTCTGATGACGGTGATGGGAGTGATCCTCGTTTCCACGGTCCACACGTGACCCGATCTACAAAAAATCCTCACCTCCCTTGGTGATCCCCGCTCATTTCTCTTACCGACTGAGTCCCTTGCTATTCTCCTTTGAAAAGACATATAGTGAAAGGGTTGATTGCCGTACTATGTAGTTTACCTTTCGTCAGATAAGAGAAACAGAGGTACGTGTAATGTCTACACCTTTCTCTCAAATAATGCTCCACCCTCCACAGGTCGATCCCACCTGGACAACGATGATGCGAGAACTGGCCGATTTCCAAAATAAGATGGTGCTAGATATCGGGTGCAAAGAGGGGCTCTTTACAAAGCGCTGGCCGAGATGGGAGCCAGTACTGTCACTGGTCTGGAGTTTTCACGCGACCCTCTGACAAAGGCTCGCGAATACTGCGCCGATGATCCTCGGATCGATCTGACACGCGGAAGTCCGATGAGTACAGGTCTGATCGGCGAACGCTACGATATTGCGCTGGCGCGCGACGTTCTGCGCGATTATTCTCCCTCCGATATTCATCTCTATCTGGAGGAGATCTAGCGGCAAATAAAACTCGTAATGGAGCTAACTATTCAGAGTGTTATAATAAAGCATGAGTATAAAAAATAAGCTTGCGATAATTACAGGGGCTGGCCGTGGCGTAGGTCATGCGACGGCCCTGCGTTTTTCCCATGAGGGGGCAAAGGTTGTACTTTTCAGCCGGACACAGGCGGAGGTTGAAGGAACAGCCGAAAAGATTATCAGGGCTGGCGGTCAAGCCCTCGCTGTTACCGGGGATGTCAGTCGCGAGGAAGATGTCCAGCGGCTCTTTGAGCAGGCCCAGACCCGATTTGGTGATCCAGAGATCCTGGTGAATTGCGCGGCGATTGTGGCGGTTCGCCCCTTTGTGGAGATGGAGACTACTACCTGGGATCAGGTGATCGCGGTTAACCTACGGGGGACTTTTCTTTGTTGTCGCGCGGCCTTCCAGGCGATGATCCCCCATAACCGGGGGGTGATTATCAATATTTCTTCCCTTTCCGGAGTCAAAGGCGTGGAGAAGTTCCCCGGTCTCAGTGCCTACAACGTCTCAAAAGCTGGGATCTCCAGTCTGACGGAAATTCTCGCGGTCGAGGGGAAGCCCCATAATATCCGAGTCTGTGCCGTTAGCCCTGGCGCGGTTGATACGAAAATGCTTAAACAGGCGGCCCCACATCTACAGGCCGGGATGACGACCGAGGATATGGCTGAGATTCTCCTGTTTCTGGCCGACGACTCCGGGCGCAAATTGAGTGGCAGTAACCTTGAAATCTTTAGTAATGCCTGATTTATCATAAGGAAAAAGGGGTATGGTCTATTTAACACGACGCGCGACTTTTAGCGCGGCCCATCGCCTTTGGAGCCCGGATCTCTCTGAGGAAGAAAACTACAAAATTTACGATAAATGCGCTAATCCCAACGGCCATGGACATAATTATGTGCTGGAGGTGACGGTCACTGGTCAGCCTGATCCGCAAACAGGGATGGTGATTAATCTAACGGACCTGCGCGATACGATGAATGAGCAGGTTATCAAATGGGTGGATCACCGACACCTCAATCATGATGTTCCATGGCTGGAAAATACTATCCCTACGGCTGAGATGCTGGCAGTGCGCTTCTGGGAACGGCTGGTACACGCCCTCCCAAAGGGTCTGCTCTATGAGGTACGATTGCATGAGACCGAGAACAATATCGCCAGCTATCGAGGCGAGGCATGAGAATCGCTCTGATAGCGCCGCTGGTCTCGACAATCTCAGAGCCATTTCTGGGAGGCGCTCAGGCGATGCTCGCCGATCTGGCCCAGGGCCTTCAAGCCCGAGGCCATCAGATCACGCTTTTCGCGCGCGAAGGCTCTCTGGTTCCAGGGATCACGATCGAGCCGATCCTGGTACCGGAGAGCGTGCAACCCTCCATGTTTTCAACTCCCGGTTCAGGACGATCCCAGGACCCAGGCTTTTTTGATCAGGCCAATCTATTTTTGGATCTGTTCCTCCACCTGCGGGAACGACATGCCGATTTCGATCTTGTTCACGCCCACGCTTTTGACTGGCCGGCCTTTGCCCTCGGTCCGCTTCTCGGTCATCTTCCGATCCTGCATACCCTTCATTTGCCAGCTCTTTCCCCTGAAATCAATCAGGCCTTGCAAGTCCTGCATCAGCGGCAGACGCGGGTCCGACTGGCGACGGTGTCGGAATACACGGCCAGAGAATATGCTCCCTATACACCGATCGACAGGGTTATCTATAACGGGATCAATGTTCAGGCGATCCCTTTTGAGCCCGAGGTTTCGGAAGAGGCTCCGCTCCTGTACGCGGGGCGGATCACTCCAGAGAAAGGGGTGGAGTCGGCCCTGGAGATCGCCCGGCTCTCGGGAAAAAAAATCGTCCTGGCCGGGGGGATCTATGATCCCTCCTACAACGCTCAAAAGGTCGAGCCACAACTGCGCAGAATGGGAGAGCAGGCCGAGTACGTTGGTCTGCTGGAGCGCGAAAAGCTCTGGCAGCTAATGGGGCGCTGCTCCGGCCTGCTTTTCCCAACGGCCTGGGACGAGCCCTTTGGATTGACCCCGGTTGAAGCGATGGCGACTGGTACCCCTGTGATCGCCTACCGGCGCGGGGCCATCGACGAGATCATTCTTCCGGGCCAGACAGGCTTTATCATTGATCCGGGGAACCCAGCGGCGGCGGCGATCCTGGTTCCACGCCTGCGGGAGATCTCCCGCGCGACCTGCCGCGAGCATGTAGCGCAAACTTTCTCACTTGAACGTATGTTAGACGGATATGAACAGCTTTATCAGCAGATGCTTAGCTGACTAGCCCTCGTTGAACAGGTCCAACCCCAACTTCGTGTGGACAGAGGGCTCACTCACAGGATAGACCATCTCGCGCGGCATCATCAATTGCTTGTAGTTCCGCTCAGCAACAAAGCTTGCCTGTTTGCGCACAAAAGGAGTGATATCCTCAAGTCTGTCGATCCAGGCATTGGCATATCCCTCTAGAAATTCGTCGCGGAGCCCCAATTGGATGGCCCGGCGCTCGACTTTCGCGCCCGAGGGATGATGATCTGGGTCCCATTGGAGGCGGACCGCAGACTCCTCCAGCGCCTGCCGCCAGGCTTGATAGCTACCGTATACCTCTTCAACATAGCTGGAATGCACAGCATCGGCGAGAATCGCATCAAAGGCCGAGCGCTTCAGGTGGACCGCCAGCACTACCTCCTGGCCCGGCTTACTCGCCCAACCACAACGATACATCATCCATAGAAAATTGGTTTTGATCCACGACATTCGATTGAGCGAGAACTCACCCCCAAAGAAACCATGCTGGGCCGCGAAATACCCGATCGAGGGCCGATAGGCCTGATAAACTACGATGGAGCTCTCATCGTATTGGGCAAGAATATGACGACCCTCGCGCGGCCAGCGCATCACCTGCTCCAGATAAGGCTGTGTCGCCAGTTCCATAAACAACTGCTCCTTTGGCGAGGTCTAGAAGATCGGGAGGTACCGCTCAATCTCCCAGGCATGGATCTGCTTGCGGTACTCGTCCCATTCTATGCTTTTCGCCTCTAGAAATCCCTCATAGATGGCTTCACCCAGGGCCTCACGGATCAGACCGTCTTCCTGAAATTCTCGAAGGGCCTCTTCTAACGACAACGGCATCAAGCGGTTGCGCGGCTGAAGGCGATCCCCATCGGATCGCAAAAACAGGCTCTCATCTACTGCCGGTGAAAGCGGAAGTCGCCGCTGAATGCCGTCGAGGCCAGCTCGCAACATCATCGCCAACGCCAGATAGGGATTGCAGCTTGGATCTGCACAGCGCAGCTCAATGCGGGCTGTGAGTTCCCGGTTGTGACCTGGACGCGGCACGCGGATCAGGGCCTCCCGGTTGACGCGTCCCCAGTTCACCTGGACCGGGGCCTCGTAGCCTGAGATCAAACGCTTATAGGAATTGATGAGCGGGGCGAGGATCGCGCTCATTCCCCGTACATGCGCCAGTTGGCCGGCGATAAAGTAGCGACCAATCTCCGAAAGACCATACTCCCCTTGCTCATCTACAAAGGCGTTTTTGCCGGTCGAGAGATCAATTAACTTCTGGTGCATATGCAGACCAGAACCATTCACGCCATAGAGCAACTTGGGCATAAAGGTTGCGTAGAGGTCATATTGCGTGGCTACACCTTTAATAACATATTTAGCAGTCATCAAGCCATCAGCGATCTGAAGCGCCGGGCGCATCTCAAAGTCAATCTCGTGCTGGCCCGCCGCGACCTCGTGATGGCTGGCCTCAATGACAATTCCCATCTGCTCCAATGAGCATACCATCTGCCGACGGACAGACGAAGCCAGATCGGTTGAAAGATCAAAGTAGCTGCCTTTGTCGTTGGGTAGGGGTTGGAATGAAAGCGAGTCTTTCAGGCGGATCAGGAAAAACTCCAGCTCAGGTGCGACCTGAAAGTCAAAGCCCAGACTATGAGCCATATCTAATGCCTGGATCAACGTAACGCGGGGATCACCATCAAACTGCTCGCCGTCAGGGGTGTGAACGTTGCAGATCACGCGGGCAATGATCATATCATCCTCGATCCGATCAGCGAAATCAGCGGATACCAGCGAGCGTGGGCTCACACCACTAGGAACCAGTGAGAAGGTATCCAGATCAGGGAAAAGATACATATCGCTTTCTGCGATCCTCGCGAACCCCTCCAGAGACGAGCCATCAAACCATTTCCCATAGGCCAGACAATCCGCGAACTGCTCCACAGGGATCGTCACACACTTCGCCATCCCTACCACATCAGTAAACTCCAGATTCACAAAACGCACCCGTTCGGTATCGAGTCGGACCAGAACCTGGTCTTGAGAAATCTTCTCCGTTCGATCCGCCATGCCTTTTCCACTCCTCTCTTAACAATAAGACCTCTCCCAGAATGAGAGAGGTCTTATTATATCAGATCTTTTATGCCTGGAGCAGCAAATTTTTGATGAGAGCGTCGCGCTCCAACGGCCCGATCGCCGCGACAGTGAGAGGCTTCAACGACGAGTAGCGATGCAACACCTGAAGCACCTGCTCCCGCGTTACAGAATCGATCGCGTCCCTGACCTCCTGCACAGTACGTAACTTGTGCTCGTACCACCAGGATCGCGATAAGGCCCCCATGCGAGAGGCCGAACCCTCTGCGCGCATCACATTCTCGCTCTTTAATTGCACCTTCGCACGCGCCAGCTCATCCTCGGTAATCCCCTCCTGCTCCAACTTATGCAGCTCATTAAGGATCACATCCAAACATTCATGCGCCTGCTCAGGGGTGGTTCCAGCATAGATGCGCATCGCTCCACCATATCGGTTGCTCGATAGACCAGCGGAGACGCCATAGACCAGACCACGCTTCTCACGCACCTCGACAAAAAGGCGCGAGGCCATACTCCCACCCAGTACCTCACTGATCACCAGAGCAGCATAGTAGTCGGGATCAGTATAGGCAGGAAAAGGCGTCATCATAGTCAGATGCTCCTGATTTCCCTCCTGGTGCTCAACTGCAACCTTATCAGTGGGTGTAAAATTTTGTTTAGGAGAGGGATCGGCCCCGCCGCTCCAACCACCAAACAATTCCTGCATGCTGTCCAGCACATGTTGCCAATCGAATTTGCCCGCGATAGAGAAAATTGCGGTGTTTGGATGATAGCGGGCCTGCCAGAACTCGCGCAGATCTTGGCGCTGGATCTCTCTGACCGTCTCGGGAGTACCCAGCACTGGACGGGCGAACGCACTTCCAGCAAAGTAATTGCTGCGGATCAGCTCAAAAATCCGGCTCATCGGCTCATCATCGCGACGACGAATCTCCTGAAGGGCCAGATTACGCATCTGCTCTAACTCATTGCGGGGAAATGTCGGGAAAAGCAGGATCTCTTGAAAAAGTGGGAGGGTGGCGTCAAACTTGTTATTAACAATCTGGGACCAGACTTGAACCGTCTCCAGACCAGTGCTTGCTCCTTTACGCGCTCCCAACGACTCAAATGCCTCATTGAGCGCACGGGCATCTTTGCTTTTCGTACCCTGAAAGAGCATATACTCAAAAAGATGAGATAGGCCGAGCTTCTCCTCCGGTTCATTGACGACTGCCGCCTCAAGCTGGAACCCAAAAGTGATTGACTCCAGGCTGGGCATGTACTGACCAACCATTTCAATTCCATTCGGCAGACGGTGATAAAAATAATTTGGAGGCAGACTCAGACAGCTCTGATCGCTCTGCTGCTCACTCATATATCATAAATCCTTTCTAAACAGGAGACGAACCTCAGTGGAGAAAGATACAGACAGTATATCACAATGAGCAGGCGCTAAAAACGCTGTAGCGCGAGAATGAGAGCCCACTGACAAGCAAGCTAATCAAAAAAATAATGAAGGGGGCAGGTTTGTTACACTGCCCCCTTCATGTCTTTATACCGTCTGGTGATAATGGGAAAGGATTACCAGTGCTGGTGCATACCAGGGCTCACATTGGCAACCGCGAAACTTCCATTATCACTGGCAAAATTAACCGTCTGGGCAGTGTTGAAGGTGATATCAACGGCCTGTGACTGGCCCGGCTGAATCATCATGGTCTGAGCCAGTGCATTCCCCATATTGTCGGCAGGGGCAATTGTAAGCTGATGAGCTGCTGTACCATTGTTACTTACAACAAAATGATAGGGCATATTCACCGCGAAATTGTTGGTTGAGGTCGAAACCTGGTTACCAGCAAGGGAAACCTTCACAGTTGTTGCATTGGGATTGGTGGCCTGCTGATTGTTCTGGTTCATGGTGTTGGCGTTCTGGGCTTGAGGCGTCCCCGTATTCTGGTTCATGGTGTTGGCGTTCTGGTTTTGGGTTGTCCCATTGTTCTGAGCCTGAGTCATTCCAGTAGCATTCTGGTCCATGTTCTGGTTTTGGGTTGTCCCACTGTTCTGAGTCTGGGCCATATCGTCTTTGTTCTGTTGACCGGTCATCGTATCATCTTTGTCGGCCTGCTTAGGCATGTTTTTATCGGTCTTGGCCTGTGTTTGCCCCTTACCAGTGTTCTTCTGCGCGCCATTTGCTGGCGTCTGAGTGGTAGCGTTTGTCTTGTTTTGTTGCGCCATCTCTTGTTGGTTTGTGGCTGTTCCTGTAGTTGTGTTTTGAGTGGTTCCGGTAGTTCCACCGCAAGCTGTCAGTAGTAGACAGAGCAGAGTGAAAAGGATGGCGGTTGCGCCAAAGAAGGATGACTTTCGCATCAAAATACTCCTTAAAAGCTAAAAGCGTGTATGTATCTCCCAGGGGTTTGATATCAGGAGTACATATAACAATACGATTATCACATAGCAGAAAACACACTGTAATATAGAAGTGTCATTCTCGTTCTATAGAGTACCACGAAGTTTAGGGGAGCATTTTACACGTGGGATATTCCCGCTTACTACTAAGGACTTTTTATACGGAGCAAAATCAGGCGTAGAGCCGCTTTAGATCTTTTAGAACGGCTGCCAGATCGGTATAGGTAGCATCGGGCTCGATCTTTAATCGCTCAATATCTTGGCGGGAGTTTCGGCCAGAGAGCACAAACACGGTAGAAGTACCAGCAGCTTTCCCTGCCTGGATATCTACGTCCAGGCCATCACCAATCATCACAGTTTCTTCGGGCCGACTTCCAAGGCGGATCATCGCCTCTCGCAGCAGAACCGGCTCCGGCTTGCCAATCACCTCAGGAGTGATACCGGTCCCCGCCTCAATAGCGGCGGCCATCGCTCCGCAACCGGGTACAACGCCGCCAACGATCGGAAGCAAGGGATCACGATTAATCGCGATAAAGGCGGCTCCACCAAGAATCGCCAGGACCGCGTTGGTCAGGATAAGATAATTGAAATTTCTGTCAAGTCCGACCAGGACCGCATCTGCTTTAGAGGTCTGCTGACTAACAGCCGACAGACCGGCCTCTTTCACCAGATCAGATAGTGGCTCCTCGCCCACAACATAAACCGAGCCTTGAGGAAACTGACGGGCGATTTGCTGCACAGCAGCCTGAGCAGCGCTCATCAGATGGGAAGCGTCAGAAGCAATGCCCATCTGCTCTAACTTTCGCAGGATCTGGGGTCCGGTCGCGAAAGAATTATTTGTGAGAAAAAGATATTTTTTGCTATTGGCCTCCAGCCAGCCAATAAACTCTTGCGCGCCCGAGATCACCTCATTACCTCGATAGACCACACCATCCAAATCAATTAAAAAAGTCGAAATCTTCTCTAGCATCTTGTTTTCACCTTTTGTCCGACGGATCAGTTCCGCAATAATTGATCTCGGATCGTCACGATATCTTTGCGCAGAGTCTGGTTGGTTTGCAGATTGCGCTCGATCTTCTCGCAGGAATTCAGCACAGTACTGTGGTCGCGGCCACCAAAAAGCTGCCCAATTTCAAGCAGCGAGTCCTGAGTCTCCTGACGAATAAGATACATCGCGACCTGGCGCGGCATCAAAATATATTTATCACGCTGTTTGCTACACATGGAGTCCAGCGAGATATGGTAATAATCGGCCACTGCCTGAGCAATCTGACGACTATTCAGGTTTGGTTCATGGGTATCGTTACCCAAGGAAGACATGGCCGCGCGCGCGACATCCATCGTCAGATCGGTCCTGTGCAATTGCTGAAAGGCCATCAAGCGATTCAGGCACCCCTCCAATTCACGAATGTTCGTCTGCACTCGACTGGCGATATAAGCGATAATCTCATCTGGCACACGATAATTCAAAAGATCAGCCTTGACCCGCAGGATCGCCATGCGCGTCTCTAGATCTGGAGGTTGGATATCAGCGATCAGCCCCCACTCAAAGCGGGACCGCAGCCGCTCCTCCAGGCTGGCAATCGCCTTAGGTGGCCGATCACTACAGATCACAATCTGCTTACTCATCTCATGCAAACTATTAAAGGTATGGAAAAACTCCTCCTCAGTAGACTCTTTGCCCGCGATAAACTGAATATCGTCGACCAGCAAAATATCCACTGAGCGATACTTGGCTCGAAACTCTTCAGTGGTACGATAGCGGATCGCATTAATGATCTCATTCGTAAACTGCTCGGAGGAGACATAGAGCACGGCCAGACCAGTTTGCACCCCCTGGTGCCCAATAGCATGCAGAAGATGGGTTTTTCCCAGACCAACACCACCATACAAAAACAAAGGATTGTAGGACTCACCCGGAGCCTCAGCTACGGCCAGCGAGGCGGCATGAGCCAGACGATTGCTGCTCCCCACAATAAAGGCATCAAAAGTGTAGCGGGGGTTCAGCCGATTATTCATCAAAATATTGGTTCGCTGCTCATTCTCCCACGGATCTAAAGGTTCCACATAAGAGTCTCTACGAGAAGGCGCATTATAATAGGCATAATTTGTCTGGCCCTCTTCCTCCAAAGGGGGTGAAGGGACCTCTGGGAACCGGTCGGGGGAAGCTGATGACTCGCTGGAATTATTGAGCACAGCCAGACTCGTGGGCTGACCTGTAACCTCTGTTAGAGCTTTCTCAATCGCCTTACGCCAGCGCGCGCCGATCACATCACGGGGAAGATTGCCCTCGACGCGGAGTTCAAAATAAAGATCTTTGCCAGACTGGATCGCCTCAAAATCATTGGTCCCCAGCTCGGGAGCGCCGATAAGTTGAGCTCGTTGAAGCCAGGCTTTCGTTAAGCCGTCCATCGAAGTGGTATCGAGCCGTTCAAGAGCCGCCCGCCAGATAGTTGTATTCACTTACTTATATCTCCCGTCGCTAGTCTCCAACGAGAGCCACACACTCGATCTCTACCAGGGCCTGACGGGGTAATTCCACAACAGCAACGGTAGAACGCGCCGGTGACACACCAGGGAAAAATTCGGCGTAGACCGCATTCATCTCGGCAAAGTTCTGCATCGTAGTCAGAAAAACGGTGGTTTTTACCACCCAAGAGAGCGAGGTGCCAGCAGCTTCAAGCAGTTGACGCAGATTTTCTAGAGCACGGCGCGTCTGATCCTGGATCTCCGCCCCCACAAGTTCACCGGTAGCAGGGTCCAGAGGGATCTGGCCCGAGGTATAAATAAACTGACCACAGCGGATCGCCTGACTGTAGGGACCAATCGCGGCAGGGGCATGAGTTGTAGAGATTTCTGTGCGTTGCATATTTTTTTCTTCTACAAATGGGACGAGTACATTTTCTCGTCCCATAAGCTCACTATCTTTTTTTCAAAAGGAGAACAGGCTACAGCAAATGATGTCTGTACCCACCGGACGGGGGCAAAGAACCCGCCTGCCGCGCTTCATATGGCGTACCAGACGCGAAAGGATAGCTCCCGCTTGGAAGCTGACCGGCTGAGGGTGGAAGTGCATAGCTTGTCCGGGGCGGCCCGGCTAGCTCGCGCGCGCATTGACGCAAAGCCTGCTGCATCTCAGCGGCTGAAGAAAAGCGATCCTCTGGCTCTTTCTCAAGAGTCCGCATCACAATTTGCTCCGCCATTGGCGGAACATTCTGATTAAACTGCCGTAACTGTGGAGGGTTGGTTGACGCATGTTGCATCGCGATAGAGACGGCGGTCGGACCCACAAACGGAGGCCGTCCAGTCAACATCTCAAACATCACAACACCTAAAGAGTACAGATCCGAGGAGGCCGTTAATGTCTCGCCACGCGCCTGCTCTGGAGAAAGGTAATCAGCCGTTCCAAGTACAATACCACTATTGGTCAGACCAGCATCTTCGGCTACACGCACAATTCCAAAATCGGTCAATTTTACGAGAGCGGCTCCACTTCCTACACCACCGGCGGCCCCTCCACCCCAGGCCAGCATGATATTCTGTGGCTTAATATCACGATGAATAAAACCACGCGTATGCGCAACCTGAAGCACAGAGCAGACCTGGGCCGCGATCTCTAAAGCTTCACGCGCGGGTAACTGACGCCGCTGGCCAATAAGCTGCTTGAGAGTCGGCCCATGAATATACTCCATGACGAGAAAATACTGACCCTGTTCCTCAACAAAATCATAAATCGTCACGGCATTTGGATGCGCCAGGGCAGCAGCGGCACGCGCTTCACGCCGAAACCTCTCAACCGCTTTGAGATCGTTTTTATCAAGAGATCGTAGAACTTTGATTGCGACAATCCGCTCTACACGATGATCCCAGGTCTTAAAAACGCTCGCCATCCCTCCTGTGGCAATGTGCTCACGGATCTCATACCGTCCAGCGATTAACATTCCTTCTAATTGATTCAATGTCGTAACCTCTAGTAAACCTGGGGTGTATTTTTGAGAACATACAAGAGTATGATGACAGAATCTAGTATATCATTTAAGGCTGGTGCCGTCTAGAATATGAGAAAAAGGCTATCAACCATATCTCGCCGTGCTTAACGCGTCCAGACGGGTCGGCTATCGCCGTCGATCCCACCATCCGTAACCTGGATCGGATCACCTTTCATTTTATAGAGGCCAGATCCAGGATCATGCTCCAGGTTCGCGATCCAAAGATTAAACTGGTCATCGGCGAAATTCAGGTACGCCAGTTGCTTCCCGTCCGGCGACCAGACCGGCTGACTGATGAACTGTTGAGAACTAAAAGTTACAGACTTTGAGTAAGTGTCCAGGGCCTTTTTTGTGCCAGCCTTATCGTTTGGGTTTGCTGTCACGTTATCGGGCACAGTCATCATCCGCAGCTCTGTTGTATTTGTCGCGGGATTGCGCTGTAAAAAAGCGACAGCTTTGCCATCGGGCGAGACTTCCGGTTGCAAACACTCAGCACTTGTCGGTGTGATCGCGACCCCAGCATCCTGAACAGGCGTATAGGTGCCTGGGTTCTTCCCAATTAAGGTAGAGTCGGTCAGATAAATCTGGATCTCCTGCTTTGTACCGGTCGTATCATACTGATAATGGGTATAGAGAACCTCGTTTGGACTCCCCGGTCGAAACTGCGGGTCCCGATCGCCGCCATCTCCATATGCGGCATAGGCCACTACATTCTGATTGCTCGCCGTCTCTCGATCAGGTGGACTTTGCACCGGGATTGAAAAAACTTGAGGGTCCAGGAAAGGGGCATCCGGCAGAATATTGTTCGGCCACTCATGAAATTTTTGCAGGTCGCTTAAAAATAGAAGATGTGTTCCATCCGTAGACCATGCTGGTTGAGAATACCAGTTCGCATTGCTAATCGGTAAATTAGCGTCATTTTTCGCATAGGGACCGTCACCCTTCATTAAGGTATGCCGAGAGCTCCATCCCTCCTGTGTAGACATCACCATGAGATTAGAGTAATTTTTATAACGCTGAATAAAGGCTATCTGCTTGCCATCGGAAGAGACGGCTGGATCACGCACATCCGTATCCTTCCCTTCGCTCAATTGCTTTACCTTCCCCTGGCTCTCAGTTAGATAAAGCTGGCGATCCTTGGTAAAGTAAAGATGACCAGAAAAATTCTGGCCGTCCTTTACCTGAAGGGTGACCTTACCACCCGAGGTAGTGGATTTGGTATTCTCACCAATCCCCAAGCAACCTTGCAAGCTCATCGCCATCAGTACCAGGAGTAAAGCTGTAGACCATAGCTTCCTTTTGTTCATGTTAAATCCGCCCGGCATCAGGATTTTCCATCGCCGTCATAAAGATAAGATCCAGCAGGCTATGCAGATTAGCCGTCTGCTGATCCTGATTGTTCACACTTAACTGACTGATTTTTGTCGCCTGGCTCGCAAGCTGAAACTGATTATGTCCAGGCACCTTCGCGTCAGCGGCCTCGTCTGGACGCGTGTTAGCTTGAGCCAACTGATCAGAAGGCTTCTTCCCAGTCGCGCCACCCACGTTGCATTGCGCGCTATCACCCATATCAAAGACGCGGGCAATCACCGGCCTGACTTTATCACAGTTCAGCAGGACCACCGACTCTCTATTAGGGCCATAGTTATCTTTAGTATCAGAATACGGAGGACCAAGAGTAATACGCTCAATCTTATTAGAATTCAAACTTTTCGCATACTGGATCATATTCAAAAGATCGTCATTTGATAGATCTGTCTTCACCGAATTTTGTAGATTTCCCAGAAGCTCAGGCGCTTTATTAATCAGATCAGGGTTCTCTAGCTTCACCTTAAGCTGGTTGATCACCTGTTGTTGACGAAGCGAGCGACCAAAATCACCATTGAGGTCAGCATGTCGAGAACGCACATATTCCAACGCCTGTAGTCCATCCAGATGCTGGGGACCGGGCGCGATATACAAACGCTTCATAGCATATTTATCTTGATTGTTAAAATCAGAGTCATCAGGATACAGATCATCTGTAATTGGATGGCTCACATCAACATCGACACCGTTGACCGTGTTCACGGTCTTCATAAAACCGTCCAGTCCAACCCAGGCATAATAATCAATTTTAATCCCAAATGCCTGATACATAGTAGATCTACTCTGGCTCGCACCACCACTAAGATACGCTTTGTCCAGCTTATCCATTGTGCCATTCTGATCAATCGGGACAATAGCATCGCGCGGGAACGAAACCATCCCAACATAGTTTTTTGTAGGATCAATTGTAACGACAATATCTGTCTGGGCCAGCGCACCACCATTATCTTGAAGAGTCTTGGCGTCATTATCGCTTCCCAGCAATAAGATGTTAACCCGTTTACCACTGCCAAAGGTGTGTACAGGACCAAGATCCTTGCCCAGCCGTTTCACATTCTGGCCCGTAATTTTACTTAAAGGAGCCGAGAGATTTACATAATACCACGCGGCGGCGGTACCTGTCAGGGCAATTAGTACCACCAGTAGCCCCAAAAATATACGCGCCCAAATGGGCACACGTCGTTTCTTTTTACTTGTTGTACCTGGCATCACCGATGGCGGGATCGTGAGGGCCACACCTGGCATACTCATAGGACCCATACCCAGCATACTCACGGGAACCGAAGCATTCTGCTGTCGTGGCCCTGTCTGTAAAGGCTGAGGCATTCCATTAAACGGTAGTGACTGCGAGATAGGTGGTTGTTTTGGAACAGCACCCATTCTGAAACCCGGCTCGGTATGAGGATCGGGAACAACTGCCTGCCGATTTGTCTCCATATCAGCAATGTCTGGAGGACTCACTGAAGATGGATCAGGCAAAATACCTGCCTCCGATGAAGGACCTGGAACACGCCAGTTTGGCAAAAGGCCAGAGGCACCAGGCCGCAAAGATCCAGTAAGCGGCGAGGACATGACCGAAGGCGATCCAGAAGCAGATACAGGGGGTCCCTTCGGGGGTAGATTAGATTTTCCTGGCTGTACCTGCTCCGGTCGACCCTTTGGGCCCTCGTTTGGGGATAAGTGCATAAACTGGCGTTTCACCTGCTTCATGCCTCCTGATATCACATAAAATCTTTTTATTCGGGGCAACTATGACACTTACAGCTTCCAAACCAACACGTCCAACCAAGTTACCCTTAACCCTGCTTTAGTATAAAAGCATTAGTTAAGCCGAGGCACACAGTAGTAATACGTAGCCCTGCTTATGATACTAACGAACCTTTAAGTAATTCTTCACATATCTTGACCGATTCCTAGTTACAACTCCACAATTTGGGACTTTTTGGGTAATACTTTAAGAAGAGTTTTCTTCCTTAGCATAAATAGAAGAAAAATAGACTTCCCTTTATGCAAAAAAAGCATGATTCCAACATCTGATCCGGTTATGTACGCTTATTTATGATGACGTAAAAAAGGACAGAAATATCCCTAAGGTAAATTTATATAATCAAAAAGTACTCATATACATCGGCAAGAGGTTAAAAAAACAGTAGTTTACGAAACGTTTCATTGAATGTGCCCGCGTACCATAGAAACACCTCGGGCCGCTCTTTTAATAATTCTTTAGCCTTCCCATTACGAGTACCTAAAAATCACTTAATCTATTAGTAACGCTTCAATGCTACACTTTCATTGGAGAGATACCCGCGTCAGGATCTCACATATATGAAGGAGGATCAAGTACTCCTATGAAAGTGGCTATCATTACTGAAAATTTTCTACCAAAACTGGATGGCGTCACACACACATTATCTCAACTCTTGCAATATCTCCAATCCCATGGACATCAGGCGATCCTCATGGGGCCCGAGAGTGGGATGGCTCACTATGCGGGAGCAGAGCTTGTCGGCACGGCAGGGGTCCCCCTCCCCTTCTATCCCGAGTTAAAGTTTAACTTTTTCCGTCCTCTCTTTTTCCGTCGCCTCAATGAATTTCAGCCCGATGTGGTGCATCTGGTAGATCCTGTCTGGCTGGGTGCGGCTGGGCTGGCCGCTGTACGCTGGCTGAATCGCCCTCTCATCTCTTCCTATCATACCAATCTCGCGGCCTATTGTCAGCACTTCGGCTTCTCTTTCCTCACGGAACCAATGTGGTCTTATAATCGTTTTATCCATAATCAATGTGCTCTCACGTTCTGTCCCTCGCAATCCACGGCTCAGATGCTTCAGGATCGAGGCTTTCAACGGGTACGGATCTGGTCACGCGGGGTAGATCTGGCTCGCTTTAGTCCAGAGCGTCGCAGTTCATCCCTTCGAGCCAGATGGCTAAAGCAGCGGACCTCCAATGACAAAAAGATTCTACTATACACCGGGCGCATCTCCTGGGAAAAAAACCTACGCTTGCTCGTTGAGGCTTATAAGAAAATGGATCACCGCCGCTGCCATCTGGTAATGGTTGGCGATGGTCCCGCGATTAGCGAGATCCAGCAGGAGCTGGAGGGGTTGCCGGTGACGTTCACTGGCTACTTACGTGGCGAGGATCTGGCGAGGGCCTATGCCTCGGCTGATATCTTCGCCTTCCCCTCGCGAACAGAGACCTTTGGACAGGTGGTACTGGAGGCAATGGCCTCGGGTCTACCAGTGGCAGGCGTCGATTCTGAGGGCGTTTGCGATCTGGTACAGGATGGTCAGACCGGCCTGCTCCTCCATGCAGAACACCTGGATGAAGTGAAGCAGATTACGGCGTATCGTCGGCTCCTTGAAAGATTATGCACTCAAACCCTTACACGTCGCCAGATGGCGCAGGCCGCGATTGAGAGTGCTCAGGGCCGCACCTGGTCGGAAGCGATGCAGTCCCTAATGGATGGATACGAAGAGGCGATCGAGCAATCTCTGCTGATTTCAGCGGCCTAACACATCTTCATCTCCAAAAAGCGGCACCCCTTGAGGGTACCGCTTCCATTAAAAAAAACATGGTTATCGTCCCTGAGAACGCTCCTCCAGACGAGTCTGAAGAAACGAGAGCAGCAGCGAACCAACCATAATACTCACAACAACAATCTCCATGGTACTGAAGGTCTTTTTTTTCTGCATATCTTTTTTATCCTTCCGTTCAATTAGAGCTTATGGCTTAACCCAAAGCTCTGCATTATCATAATTGGGATACCTTTTTACCAGGCGATAATGCTGATGCACCCACTGATAAAACTCGACGCGATGATCTGTGTACAAACGCCCTGTTACAAAAGCAACGGCTCTTACATCCGGTCTGGCACCCTCAACCTCTAACTCTTGCATCGTCAAATATCCAGAGGACAAACGCACATTAGAAGTATCCACAAGGTTGGGAGGGGTATCTCTATCTGCTAAACCAGCCGTGAACTGTGAGTCGGTAATCACCATTTTACCTGATGGCACCAGCCTCTGAATATCTCTACCCATCTCTTGGGCCGGATCGGCATAAACATTGGGAGAGATCTGGTACATCTCTCTATAATACTCTTGAATCTCAAAAATGTTCAACAAACAGACAATTAACAAGCCTCCTATGACCACTCCTAATCCAACCATCTGAAACTTTCTGCCGCTAAGCCCTTTCAAACCGCCCGTTAAGGGGGAAAGTCCCAAAATGCTTAGTCCGACCAGGGGGGGGATCATCGCAACAAAGTGGTGAGAAAAGAGCGGCTCCTGCCTCGCCAACAGTACGAAAGTTGCCAGAAACCAGGTCAGCAGAGGTAGAACACGCCAATCCCGGCACCAGAGGGCAACACCAGTCCCATACAAAGCCAGCCAGGTCAGAGGCATCGGCTTGAGTTCTTCTATTAACCGATCCAGGTTCTCTCCGGTTGCCACAACGCCCACCTTACTCGCCACGATATGGAAAGAGATAACCTGATCAACAAAGTTATGGCTTGCTCCCATAAATGGCAGGATCAATAGCAGGGCCGCGAGTAAGGCTCCGCTCACTCCCCAGAGTAACGGATATAGCCCCCGACGAACCTGAAGGGGATCATTAGCCCTTTGCCGGTAACTCATAACCAAACGAGCCATAAAGAGCAGGCCGATCGGAATAATCGTTGCTAAAACCAGGAGTTTACTTAAAATACCGGCAATCAGACTAAAACCAGCCAGAGCCGCCAGCCAGTTGCCCTTGCGACCCTCGGGAGCTTCCCACCACAAGAATGCCAGCCCAACCGCCAGCGTCGAGAAAGCAATCGAGGGGATCTCCGCTTGAATAACCTGTGACTGCGCGAGATAGAGAGGCTCTAATAATAACAGCAGCAGGGCTGCAATCCCTCCGGGGTTGCCAAAAAGGGCACGTCCAAGCAGCCAGATCCCAAACAACCCAAGAAGAGAAATACAAGCGATCCCAAATCGAGCGGACCATAGCGAACTCCCCAGAGCTACGAAAAAAGGATAGATAGACAGAAGGAAGCCAGGAGGTTGAGAATAAAAGGTCTGGCTGTACAGAGGATGTCCATGCGCGAGGGAGCGCAATGATTGCCAGTAGACACCCTCATCATAATCACGGTCAGAAGGCACCCCTAGCAGATACAGGCGCATCACCAGCGCGACCACAAAAAGCCCCACAACTGATGTGATCGTTATCAGTCGGGTAGATAATAGATCGCGCCCTGGCGAAATGCTCGATTCCTGAGGTACATCCTTTGAGTCTAATCGCAGCATAAAAAAACAACCTTTACACTATCTAAAGATCTTAAAAAAAACACACGGTTATCTAATTTATATATAAATGCATCATAAACAACCATCGCAAAGATCGCTACTCCGGTACAAAACAAGAGTACATTTGGAGAGTGCAAAAGAACGAGAAGAGACCGTGAGATATACAATTAGGATAGTGCAAGCGCAAAGAAAGGGGTAATCTTCATGCAGACAGAATAACGGCTATCCATAATTACATATCTCTGGGTGGATGTGAGAGCATATCTTCCTCTATCTGTTTCCAGACCGCCTCTTCAGCGAGATTATGGCTGAGGGGCTGAGGTCCATTACTCGCGCGGATCATAAGCTGGCTAACCTTTTGCTGAAAGTTCACAAAATAGGGTTGTTGCTCCTGGCTTACAGGCATTATCCTGAGGGCAATATCCTGGGGTACATAAAATTCATGGGGGTCAAAGGCCAAAACCAGAAGATTTGTATACGCTTGAATCAGACTCAGCCGCTCCTGCTGCAAAAAATTATCGGTCTGGACAGAAGAGACGAGAAAGCATCCAGCAATCTTTCCGGACCGCACAATTGGATAGGCGGCGGCACTTTCCTCGTACTCAACGCGATGGTAGGGGAGCATGCTCCGACCCTCGGTCAGGCTCTGGATTTTAAAGTCGCGCCCATGCCCGACCGCGTAGCCCGCCAGCGACTCCGCCCCCAAAAACAGGGCTTTTTGCTCCAGCGCAGTGGACCAGGGCAGCGTACCAATGCCAACATACTCACGCAGACTACGCACTTTATGTTCGTCCGATGGAGGCGTACAGCGAGCAACCGTCAGCATCAGTCCCTGTTCATCAGGGTCCAGAACCTCAATCGCATCCTGTAAGATCAGACTACAGATATCCCAACTTCGATGTGTGTCCGTTGAACTGGCATTTTTCGCCAGTACCCGATCATAAAAGGTTGCTGAGAGACCCGGAGTATGCTCATCATAGGGGATAAGGGGGAAATCTCTAAACTCCAGACCAACCATCTCTAGAAACTGCTTGCGATACTGGTGTGGGAAAATAGAAATTAAATGACGAAGATTTTGAGAGCGAGGTATTGACTCACCATTGACCCAGCGTATTAAGGTAATTGGGCGAATACCCAGCTCATCCGCCAGCCTTTGTCTCTCATGGGGATCATGGATAATCCTACCCAGCAACTCACGCCAGTTTTTTACTTCTTGCATGTCTATTTCCCCTGAAACCTTTTCTACTCAAAAAATACTTAGCCTGATTTTATGATATCAATAAAGCTAAACTACGTCAATGTCAGGAAGCACTCTTATTTTGAGTAGCCTCTCAAACGTATAGAGAAAAACACCCCCTGAAAACAAGAAAAGGACCTGTGCAGAAATGTTATCTGGCACAGGTCCTCTCCGGTATCTAATCCTCTAGCTGCTGTTGCTGAGACATATCAAATGTTTCGTTAGAGTAAGAAAGAAGGGCCGCATCGCTTACCGGTACGCTCGTTACACCATGATTATGGGTGACCACATGGCCGTTGCCATTTCCATTGCCGTCTACGCCTACCTGGCTCCCCAGCAATGGCTGGAATTCCTCTAACACTATACTTCTCACTTGCTGCGCGTCAGCATCATCGATGATCTTTTTAATATCATCCGCGACCAACTCGCTTCGCTCGATCAATGCCTCAGCAATCGCAATCAATGCTCCACTGTGTTGCTGTAGAAGAGACTTTACAGCCTTCATCTGAGCTTGCAGAAGATTCTCGACACGCTCCATCAGGTTCGGGGCAGATCCCATACTTCCCGTTAGATTGGTGAAAGCTAGAATCGAGATAAGCGTTCCATCCATGCCATAGGCTCCAATGTAACGCGTTGCAACCTCGGTCGCGTGCTTAAAATCACCACCAACACCATTTAAGTTGGTATTTAAGAAAAGCTCTTCCGAAGCACGAGAGGCCAGCGAAACCTGAATGTCGGCCAGCATCTCCTCTTTATTCTGGGTCTTTACCGTCTCTTTCGCGCGGGGATGCACAAAGGCCTCGGCCCCCTCCAGGCCGCCACGACGGTGTAACGTGACATAGGCCGGGAAGTATCGCTCCATCACATAGTAGCAAGCGACTGCGTGCCCGGCCTCGTGATAGGCCAGACGACGGCGCTCCATTGAGGTTAGCTCACTGGTCTGCCGCAGCCCATACTCATGCACATCCTGCGCTTCAATCAGATCCTCATAGGTGACCATCTCGCGCCCATCAAAGTGAGCAATAATCACAGCTTCGTTAATCACATGCTTGATCGCGACCGGTGTGTAATCAACCATCCGCTGCACCAGGGCTGCCTGCGAGATAGTAGGATCGTGCTTGACTTTTTTCAGGTAATACTCGATGACCTCGCTGCGATACTTGTCGGTTGGAGGATCAACGCGGATCTGCCGATCGAAGCGGCCCGGACGCAGTAATGCAGGGTCCAATGTATCAGGAATATTGGTCGCGCCAATCGTTAAGACTGGCTCATTTTGAACCCGGCTATGGTACATTCCCAGTAGCCGTAAAACCTTCTTAAACCAGCCGGTTTCAATATCGGGAGGGTCCATCTGCATCAACAGCTCATTAAGACCACCAGTGCCACCCATCGCCCCAAGCATCCCACCACCTATCGCCATATTTCCCCCACCGCCGGAGCTACGCGACATACCAATAGCATCAAACTCGTCCATAAAGATCACACAGCCGCCATACTCACGAGCCAGCCGCCTCCCCTTGGCATACAGACGTTTGATCATCAGTACATCCATACCGATAAACATGGCCCGAAAGCTCGCCGCGCTCGCATAGGCGAAGGGGACTCCAGCCTCTGTACTAATACACTGAGCAAGATAGCTTTTACCAGTTCCGGGCGGACCCGAAAGCAACAAACCACGAACCGGCTTCCCACCCATCTCTCGGAAGGCTTTTACCCCCTGCATCAATCGTACAATGCGACGAGCCGACTCCAACACCTCGGGATTGCCCTTGTAATCCTCAAAGCCTACACCAGTTTCACCCGGCATCACCCAGTACAAACGTGGCCGCCCTAGAAACCAGAAAAGCGCCACGAACTGAATAAGGATATACATAATGGCGAACATAATCTGAAAGGCGTAGGTAAAAATCATTCCAGGAGCGGGAATACTCAACTGAGGAATAATATTGAAAAGTACATACCAGCCAATCAGAAGGAAAAGAATCACCCAGATCCAACGTAGCTTCACAAAACGCCCGAATTGATCCATTCCTCGATCAATAGAAGCATCCAGCTCGCTCTGTTTCTTCATGGTGCTTTCTGACATAACCAGACCACCTCTTCTCTAAAAAAAAGGCACACAACTACAAGGGATTGATTACTGAAGATACTTACGAGCTGTGATAAAATCGATACCAAGAATCCTACCGTTCTGCTGAGGCAAGGTTACAAAATGGAACATTACTACCGCTTTGGTATCGCCACCAGGTCCGTGAGAGACAAGATCAACGCTCACAAAGCTGTCTTCTGTACTATCTGACAGGGAATGCGTTCCAACAACTGTGATATCTTTCCATTGCATATGGGTCTGGGGCGTACTATATGTGCTGGCAAGCTGCTTCGCGTCTGGTGGGTTCGCGATGCCTGACTGTAACAAATTCATCTGAGTGGTGTTACTATCGCGCAAGGCATACAACCAGTTTTTCACCTGCTCACCACCACCACGACCGTTCAAACTAAAGTTATTGAAGGGATCGCTAGCAATGCCAAAGGGCAAAGAACCGGTGGCGATAAAGTTTGTGACGAAAATGCTGATCAATAGCAACGCTATAAGGCCGAGCGTCAGGAGCTTGTGTGCGCCAATAACCTTCAGTAGATAGTATATTCCTTTGAAGATTGGGCGTAGCACTGCCTTGACCGCCAGAGCCATGGGCGTCTGGCCAGCACGCACACGAGTGTACGCATCTGGCGTGGGGCTAGATTTTTCTTCTTTTGCTGGAGGTCGAATTGTGGGCGGACTTTGCATTCTGTTCTCCACTTTCTTGGGACGCTATTTCTGTTTTTATAGAGTCTCTGCCGTTACTAGAAAGCATTCGGCCAATCTCTCTATTCTTAGTAGATGGGGAAGAACAAACAAAGAATTTAAATATCTCTGTGTACCCAACAATACACTACGGATGTCCGGTTTTCAAGATGACAGGCTCCTTTGTAGATAATTGAAAAGCTCAAAGATTTTTTTACTTACCCCTTGCCTCCAATTTTGCTATAATGTCTAAGACACGAAAATTAGTACGCATGTCCATATATTAGTAGGAGCGCGCGATGGCAGAGCAGCAGCAGGATCTTCAACCACACATCTGGTTACGCTATGCGACCGAATTCAATCAAGAAGGACGCAAACACACGCTGGAGATCGGCATCCCGGTCCCAATCGGTGCCAGCTCTGAGGAACGCGCCCGGCTGATCCAGGAGGCTCAGGCCGGTATGGATCAGCTAAGTGGTCAGGTAGAGCAGCAGATCAGTCGGTTGCAACAGCAACGGGCTAATCGCTCGGCACCTCCAGCACAGACCACTCGCCCTGTAAACGGCTCCGCTTCGACCGCAACGCCGCAAGCTCCTCGTGTACAACCCCCCCCCGTATCACAGCCTCCTCAGGTCGCTCAGAACCGCACCCGCCAACTGGCAAACGGTGATGAGAACGCCCTGCGAGCACAGTTTCTGGCCCAGGCGAAGGAGAAGCTGGGATTAACACCACGACAGGTTATGGAGACGCTCAACGTGAAGACGCTCAGCGGCCTGAACTTTCAAGAGGCCTATGAGCAGTTAACGCAAGCCGGAAATAAATCTACTCCTGTGGGCAAACCTGTTGCCCCACCTCCCACACCAGCGCCTCAGATATCCCAGGAGACGCCCGCTCACAAGGAGGAAGCGCACAATCCGGTGGCCACGCCCTCCGAACAACCAGTAAGCTCCCCGGCCCCAATTATCCGCGAGCAACCCCGCTTTGAAGAGGAAGACGAGGAAGATGAGGATCTGCCGGATTTCACGGATCTCGATGATGAGGATGAAGAGGAGGAGATGCCTGGACTGGTTGCCAACGAGCTGCGAGGTGAAGGGCGGGACCGTGTGCGCTCACGTCTGGCCCAATTGCGCAGTATTCAAGGGAAAGATAAGGTTTCAAAGGAGCGGACGAGCGTCCTAAAAAATGTGACCCATGAGCTGGACTCCGAAGAGCGTAGAACTTTAATCCAGGGCATCTGGGGCCCCGATGCAACCAGAACCTTGCGAGTAGAGCAAGCCGAGGCCTTGATATCATGGGGAAAAGAAGACGATTTTTCAAAAGAGGCTCAGGAAATGTTGAAGATCCTGGCAGAGGAAAAAGAATATGCGAGTAGTGACAGGTGAGGCCAAAGGCCGACGCTTAAAATCACCCAAGACAAGTGGGACCCGCCCGATCATTGATCGCGTGAAGACCGCCCTTTTTGATATTCTAGCCGTACGCTACGGCCTGGAAGACATTCGTTTCCTGGATTTATTTGGTGGTGTTGGTAACGTTGGCATTGAGGCCCTCAGTAGGGGCGCAAAACAGGCCACATTTATCGAGATGAACGCCAAAGTGCTGGCGATCCTGCGCGATAATCTAAAAACAACCGGCCTGCTGAATAGATCAGAGACGCTGCATACCGATGCCTTTAAATTTCTGCATAACCATGCTACAAGCAGTCAGCGCACTCCCTACGACATTATCTATGTCGCACCACCGCAGTATCAAGAGATGGCAGCGAAAGCGCTCGGACTGCTAGATAGCTCACCATTGGTGCCAGAGGATGGATTGGTGATTATCCAGATCCACCCTAAAG
>CAXTTV010000004.1:54122-62873 GCA_964247295.1 uncultured Ktedonobacteraceae bacterium
GGCTTCACCTGACCGATGAGAGACGTTACGGCAGCACTCTATTACTGTTTTATGAAGGTCCTCAGTTAGAGGAAGAAGACCCCATAGTCGAACAAGAGGAGATTTTGAATTATGTTGAATAGAAACGCGCGCTTCGCCTTTTTAGACGCTGGGGAGGCCGCTCGTCGGCTAGAGATTGACCGAATGACCCTGGAGCGCTGGACCAGCGAAGGACGGATCAAAGCTCATCGCGGGGTTGGACGCGACGCCTTTTATCGTGCCGGAGATGTCGATACACTTTATAAAGAGCTGCATCCAGAGGCAGAGTTAGCCGCAGCAGTAGCCGCCGATGAGCAAGAGAGCGCCAGTGAGGAGCCAAAAACCGCGCCAGCACGGAAACAGCAGGACCCTCAGATGCGGGTCTACCTGCGTTTACAGGCCGATGCCAAATGGTACGATACCTCTGAGGAAGATATACAAACATGGTTTAACCAGCTTGCGCCCGATGGCTACGAGCGCAACAAACGTAACGCTGAGCACACAGTAAAAAAGCTCCAGTATCTGATCAGCCTGATCGATAATGCCCAACAGTCCTGACAATAGCCACCTATGCCGGACTCCCAACGTTAATCACAGTAGAGTCCATATTTTGCTCATTCAGGTAGTAGACCTGATGCCACCCTTCAGAAGGGATCACCAGCAGTGCTTGCTTCAACAATTGCTCATGGTAAGGGATGACAGAATCTTCGACACGGCGCTCCCGCTCGTTGTTCCGTGCCCGGCAAAGCTCCTCGTGGATCTTAAAGACCAGCAAACAGGCCAGATAACCTTTGGAGCGTGCGTGCTCCAACAGATGCAGACGAGGCTCGGGTTTAAGGGCGGTACTATCCGCAACCGTAAATCGACCGTGGTAGAGACGCTTATTGATAATCGAATAGAACAAATCGAAAGCATCTCGGTTCACCTGCTGGTTCGCGGGATCGTCACAGATCAAGCCCCGGCAGGCATCAGAGGAAACAATCTCCGTGGGAGCGAAGCGGCGGGCCGCAAATGTGCTTTTACCGCATCCAGCCGGGCCAGCCAGTACTAAAAGCGTTCTGCGTGGTAACCTAATGATCTCAGACATCTTTCTTGTCCTTATAGCATTGATATGCGTACTCTCGTTTGGTATAATGCGCGATGGTACCATATCTGTGCATATACTATAATGCTTTTTAACAAAAGAATGTGGGTATCAAAAGAACTTACGCACACCCGCATGTAAAAGTTAAGAAGATCATATCACGCGCATTCAGAGGGGGAGGAATGCAGGGATGCTGGAACTCATCATTGCTACGAACTCCTTTTTAGCATGCATCTCTCCCCCATATCATACTAATTTTTCCCGATCCGGGACAAAAGCCATTTCGTTCGCGTCCCCAAGCACGCGATGCGTATAGAACCCAGGAGGATGACGTGACTGTTGAGACGCAATTAACGACAACAGAGATCCGAGCGCGTTTTCTAAACTACTTCGCCAGTAAAGGCCATCATATTCTGCCAAGCTCATCGCTGGTCCCCCAGGATGATCCTACAGTCCTGCTTACGACCGCAGGTGTGCAGCAGATGATCCCTTTTTTCATGGGGCGCGAGACTCCTCCAGCATTGCGGCTTACCTCCTCACAAAAGTGCTTCCGCACAACTGATATTGAGAAGGTTGGTAACCAGCGAACCCTGACCTTTTTCGAGATGCTAGGCAACTTCTCAATTGGGGACTATTTTAAGAAAGACGCTATTGAGTTCGCCTGGGAGTTTCTTACAAAAGTGGTCAACATTCCAGCCGAGCGGCTCTATCCAACGGTCCATCCAGAGGACCAGGATGCGCGCCGCTACTGGCACGAGCTGACCGGACGACCAGAAGACTCTTTTGTGGCGCTGGAAGACAATTGGTGGGGCCCTCCAGGTGACTCCGGCCCCTGCGGTCCCGACTCCGAGATCTACTACGACCGTGGGATTAAGCATGGGTGCGGCGAGGCCGACTGCCAGCCTGGTTGCGACTGCGAACGCTTCCTGGAGATCTGGAATAATGTGTTCACTGAATTCTATCAGGACAGGCAGGGGAACCGTACGCCTCTGGCGAAAAAGAATATTGATACCGGCATGGGTCTGGAACGCCTGACCATGGTGGTCCAGGGTAAAGAGTCGGTTTTCGATACCGATCTTTTCAGCTTTATTATTGACAAGGTGGCGACGCTTGCCGGAACCGGATACGGGCAAGACACAAAAACGGATACATCCCTGCGTGTGATCACCGATCATAGCCGGGCGCTGGTCTTCCTGGCCGCCGATGGCGTCCTTCCCAGTAACGAGGGACGGGGATATATCTTCCGCCGCATTCTGCGACGGGCGATCCGCCATGGAAGATTGCTGGGCCTGGACAAGCCATTTCTAGCCGAGGTCGCCAACACCGTCATCGGTCTGATGAAAAGCCATTATCATGAGCTGGAAACCCGCCATGATCGCATTCTCGATATTCTGACACTCGAAGAAACACGATTCAGTCAAACCCTCACTACCGGCCTGCAATTGCTGAACAGCCTGCTAGAAGATCTTAAAAAGCGCAATGAACATGTGGTTCCTGGCGAGGATGTTTTCAAACTGTATGACTCTCATGGCTTTCCAATCGAACTCACAAGCGAGGTCGCGGTTGAGCAGGGCTTCACCATCGACTCCTCTGGTTTTGAACATGCGCTTAAACAGCAGCAGGAACGAAGCCGGGCCGCTGGTAAATTTGTGCAAGGACGCGATGATGAGGTGTTGGGTGAGGTTCTTCGGAGGGTCGGACCTACCCGCTTTAGCGGCTACGAAGGGATCGAGGATTGCGGCAACGTCGTTGCCCTGGTAGTTGAGGGTAAAGAGATGGAGAGCATCACCGCTCCTCAGCAGGCGTTACTGGTCCTCGATGAAACTCCCTTCTACGCGGAGAGCGGGGGCCAGATTGGGGATCAGGGCTATCTTACTGGCCCCCGAGGCGTCTTTGAGGTTCAAGACACTCAGCGCCCAATCAAAGGAATGATTGTGCATTATGGACAGATCGCCGAAGGCTATATGACTATCGGAGATCAAGTTCAGGCCGAAGTGAGTGCCCAGCGTCGTGAAGATACGATCCGCAACCACAGTGGTACTCATCTACTGCACAAAGCATTGCGAGATATCATCGGGCCTCAAGTGGAGCAACGCGGCTCCCTGGTGGAGCCGGAGCGTCTGCGCTTTGACTTTACCAGCCCACGCCCGCTCAGCGATAATGAACTGACTCAGGTCGATGAACAAATTAATCGCTGGATACGCGTGAATGATCCAGTGCAAACAAAGATTATGGATATAGAGGCGGCTCGCCAGACAGGAGCAATGGCCCTCTTTGGCGAAAAATACGATAAGATGGTGCGCGTTGTGACCATGGGTCAGAGTGTTGAGCTCTGTGGAGGAACTCACTGCGCCTTTACAGGTCAGATTGGGCTCTATGTCACCACACAAGAAACAAGTGTTGCCGCCGGCATCCGCAGGATCGAAGCCCTGACCGGTCGGGGTGCCGAAGCCTACATGCGACAACGCAGTCAGTTGGTTGAAACCATCGCCAGTAGATTGCAATCCCAGCCAGACCGACTGGAGCCCAGAATTGAGCAGTTGCTTCAAGAGCTGAGCACCAGTCGCCGTCAACTTGCGCAATACCAGAAAGATAATGCTCAGCGGCAGGTTGACGAGCTAGTCGCCCAGGCTCAACAGGTCTCCGGTATCTCAGTTATAGCTACAACCGTAGAAGGAGTAGAAGATAAGCTTCTGCGCGAGATGAGTGAGATGGTGCGCAACAGATTGCAGACTCCTGGCGTTGTAGTGCTTGCGGGTATCTATCCTGAGCGGATCGGTCTGCAAGTGAATATCAGCTCTGAACTTACAAAGAAAGGGCTGCACGCAGGCAAGATAGCTGGCGCGGTCGGCGCGCGTCTCGGGGGTAAAGGCGGGGGCCGACCGGAGTTAGCTCAGGGCGGTGGAAAGAACAAAGCGGAGCTTGGTGCGGCACTGGATATGGTAGCCCGGCTGGTTAAAGACACGATTGAATAGTTTTTGCCAGTAACGTTACTTTTGTGCTATAAAGTACTCACGTGCATACCAGGAATATGCATATGCCAGGAATGGTCCTTATCCAGTGCGGCACAGTTATTAAAAAATGGCAGTGGATCAACACAGTCAGGATGACACGCATGAAGAATTTCTTTCACAATTTGAAAGATCTCATACAAACAAAAAGACCACCAGAGAATGGCTATTTTTATGGTCAGGATGGGCTCTATGAGGAAGAGGACGGTCTTTACGAAGGGGATCCGGGTCTGGCCGGAGGAGATCAGCGTCAGGTCTTTACCGCACTCGATATTGGCACCGCCTACGCGAAAGCAATTATCATTGAAGTACACGACGATGAAGCAACAGTCCTGGGCGTGGGAAAGCATCCACAGGGCCACACTCAGATGGCCGATGGGATTGTTACCGATATTCCTGGCGTTATTGATAACTGCAATCAAGCCCTAACTTTAGCGGAACAGTCCGCCGGTGGCGTGATCGCTCCTCTATCTGTTATTGGGATTGCCGGAGAACTGGTAAAGGGTAGCTCTATTACCATTAATAAGCAGCGGCAAAATCCAACAAAGCCAATTACACCAGAAGAGCTGGAAGGGATGATCACCAGCGCTCAACAACGACTGCTGAAAATCGCCAAAGAGCGCATCGCGGAAGAGACGGGCTACCAGAATATTGAGGTCCGCCTGACCAACGCGGCTGTTATCTCGGTGAGGATTGATGGGCAACTGGTTAGCAATCCACTTGGCTTTAGAGGACGGCACTTTACGCTAACCCTGTTCAGTGCCTTTGCCCCTTTAATGCAACTTGGAGCCCTGGAGACCGTTGCTCAGGGCCTTGACCTGACGTTGGTGACGATTGTTTCAGAACCCTATGCCCTGGCTCGCTGCCTCAGCACAAACGCCAGCGAGGACAGTGGAGCAATCTTTATCGATGTCGGGGGTGGTACAACAGATATCGCACTGGTGCGTCAGGGAGGCATCGAAGAAACTAGAATGTTTGCTCTGGGCGGACGCACCTTTACGCGCCGCCTCGCCACCGGTAAAAATATTCCATTGCGCGAGGCCGAGAAACTAAAAAAACTGTATGGTAACGGAGAACTTACGGAAGCTGAGCTAAACGACATCCAGAAGATCCTGGCCCCTGAATGTCAGACCTGGATGGATACAGTAGAATTTTTAGTCGATGAGCTCGCTAAAGGTGAACTTCTCCCCCCCGCTATCTATATGGTTGGAGGCGGCTCCAACTTGCCCGATCTCACACATAGACTGCAAGAATATCCATGGACGGAACGGCTGCCGTTCGCCCGCCAGCCACTCATTGAGACGGTCCAACCTGAGATGGTCGGCATGATTGCTGACCCCGGCCATATGTTAGAAAGTGCACAGGATATCACACCAATGGCTCTGGCGTATCAGGCTATTGAACTACAAAATGAGAATAGCGTACTTGAAAGAGCCCTGTATCGCGTTATCCATAGTATGCGCATCTGATGATGAAGTAGAGAGACCGTCTCTTAAATAATAAAAATAAAGCGAGTAGGGGGTACATGGGCTTATGAGTGACGAGCAGATCATTTATCTTAGCCCGGAAGAGGAACTTACGACTGTTCGAGAGCGCCTGGCGAATACACAGGCGAAACGGATCACGCTCGTTATTCCTTCAACAACACAATTGCGCAGCCATGTCGGCTGGCGTTTACTACATTCGCGTGCACGCGAACTGGACAAGGATGTACTGGTGATCAGTTCCGATCGCCAGATTCGTGCGGTCGTTAAGGCGGCTGGCTTTAAGGTGGCCGACTCTTTAGAGTCCACTCCTACAAGCAGCAGTCGCCCTACCAGTAAGCCGAGTAAACAGGTTAATGGAACCAGCCGACCAGGTTCCCGCCCTCGCACCAGCTCTACCTCTCCAGAGGGACGTTCGATTGGCCCGGTTCGCACAAGCGGACCAGGAAAAGCCGAGGGTGGAATACGAAATAGTACAAGATCACGAGGCAGCGGTCGTTTGACCTCTCGTAACGAGGCCGCCAGACGGCGGATGACACCCGAGGGTCCCAGCGACGTGACAGGAAAGTCGGCTCCATTGCCTTCTGAAGAGCTTTCCGCTCCCAAAAAAGGGATCGGCCCTCGCGCCAATAAACATGTGCGCGAGAGCGTCTCTTCAACCTTTGATATCCGTTCTTCAGATCCACATTTTCAGGCACCTTTTATCCGGCCTGCTCAACCTAATCCCGAAGACGAGGAGCCAGATCTGCTTTCTAACGATGTGCAGATGGCCCAGCGCATTCGCAGGGCCGCGACGAATCCTCCTGGGGAACAAGGTTCAGACCTGACCCAATCGCAAACCAGTAAACAACGGAGTTCGGGGAAAAGCAAGAGTCTCCCACTTCCTAAACCGGAGGACGAAGACCCATTTTTGGAGATGGCGGAGAACCAGGAACCAGGGCTCTTTCCAGAACAGAAAAGCGCGATCTCTCTGGACAATCCAGATCTCCAGTCGGGGTACCATCAGGTGCCAAATTATCGCACGGACGAGATGTTCGATGGAGAGATCGAGAACCTGGGCGAGAGCGAACTTCCTCTATCAATGGGGGATGATGAGGATCTCCAGGGGAAAAATTGGGAAGACCAGATAGAAGAGGATCAACCTTTCGAGGCTCCACGGGCACGAGGAGCTGGAAGGCGGAGCAGACCCTCGCAAACAAATCTCCGCAACCGGGAGCCTATGCGCGATCGTCAAGCCCCATTAGAGGAAGACCTTGAGGACCTACCAACGTGGCAGCCCTCTGCTTCTGAACGAATCGATATGCCCGCTCCAGCTCCAAGGGGCAGAACCGGATCATCGCAGATCCAGCGCCCATCCCCGTCCCAGAACCTGCGGCGCACAAACTCGCAGAGTCTACGGCCATCACCTTCACAAAATTTGCGTCCGACGCCCTCCCAGAACCTGCGACCACCTGTATCTCAAGGGCTAAAGCCCTCTCAAGAACCACGACAGATCTCTCAGAGGCCGCCGCGTTCATCTTCCCCAAACTTACGATCGTCTGAGATGGCTCAAACCCTTTCCGGGGAAAGAGCCTGGCGGGAACCGCCAGCATCTACCCCGACGCCTAAGTTACCACCCTTGAGTTCACAGGAGATTAATCCCTCAAGTATGCAGCGGCCATCCCAGACCCAACTCAAACGGCCAGCGTCAGGAGGGGGCCAGAGACCGGCTACTCTGACCGCGCCACCAATAGTCAAAACGCGCCCGGAGAACCCATCGGCTCAAGCATCCGCGAAAGGCAATTCGCAGACCTCGCGTCGCCCTACCGCACCCGAGGCACGAAAACAACCCACACCATCGACCAGATCCAGGTCAGGTATCAACAGATCCCGCCTGGGTATGATACTAACCGTTGCGGTCCTGGCCGTCCTGCTGCTGATACTCCTGGCTGCGGCCTACTTTGGTCCCTCTGCGGATGTCACCTTAATCATCCCAACCAAAGGATTTACGCAAAACGTCTCGCTGGTCGCCGGTAGTCCTGCCAAAGCCTCAGCCTCCAACCAGACAGTGACATCCCAAACACTTAGCTATAACACCACGATTACCGGCCAGGGGAAAGCCACCGGTAAAACACAGGTAGGTACAGTTCAGGCAACGGGACAAATCAAGATCACGAACAATGGAAGCCAGCAGGTTGTCATCCCTTCTGGAACTATTGTCGAGACAAGCGGCGGAGTACGCTTCGCGACAACGGCAGAGACCCTGATCGCCACTAAAAGCAGCAACGTTGGCAATAGTAGCCCGATTCCAGTCGAGGCTCAAAGTGCCGGAGTTAACGGCAATGTCGATGTCGGTACAATTACAGTTATTCCGACCGATAGCCTGCAAAAAATTGCTCAAAACAATGGTCTGACGGTCAATAGTCTGAACCTGGCGGTCGCCAATCCCAACGCAACCACTGGTGGTGGTACAGGGAACGCAACAACCGTCAATCAGGATGATATCACCAACCTGAAAACGGATCTGCATAAAAAGCAGGTTGTGCCAGCCGTCGATAGCTGGGTAAAACAACAACTACGAAAAGGAGATATCGCTGGTACGCCCACGATCACAGAGCAGGTCACCTCTACCCCAGCAGAGAAAGGGATCGCCAGTGATGGCAATTTCAGCGAGCGGGTCGAAGTTCGTGCCCAGGTCCTGGTGGTGCGCCTTGAGGATCTTCAGAAAGCCGCCGCGAACCAGATGACTGATGGGGTCAACAAGAAAAACCCTGGTTACGAACTGATCCAACTACAGGAGATCACGTTCCAGAAGATGAAAACCACCACCTCTGATGACAATAAAGCGGTGAGTATCGATGGCTCAGCGACAGCCCAGATCGCCCAACAGATGTCTGAGACGGGGATACGTTCAATGATCAAAGGGAAAAGCCTGGATGAGGCCAAAAAGTACCTCACCTCAGATAACAGTAAAGAAGTGCCTAAGATTAACGATGCTACTATTGTAGTCAATCCAGGCTTCTTTCCTAGAGTTCCACTCTTAGAGTCCAATATTCATGTTATCTTCCGGCCAGCACCTGTAGGTGCTTGACCGGAAGTTTGCATATGTCTCCCCTTTGGTCAGGGCTTTTTGGTAGTCCCGAAAAGTGAAAAAAGAACCATTTCTTGCTAAAAT
>CAXTTV010000005.1:0-9564 GCA_964247295.1 uncultured Ktedonobacteraceae bacterium
ATGCCTTTGAGGGTGCGTCACAGGTTCTCATTGTGTCATCCAACAGCGCTGGCAAGGAGGCAATCCACCAGCATCGCACAGCGATCGATATGGCGAAAAAGGCCGGCACTCGCCGAATCCTGTATACAAGCCAGATAGCCTCTTCTCCAACATCGCTCTTTCATCCTATGCTTGACCATGCCGCGACGGAGGCTGCACTCCAGGATTCAGAAGTGGCCTTTACGTCGTTGCGCAATGGCTTTTATGCGTCATCTGGGATCATGCTGCTTGGCAATGCTCTTCAGACGGGCGAGCTCGCCGCTCCAGAGGACGGGCCAGTCGCCTGGACGGCCCACTCCGATCTGGCTGAGGTGGCGGCGATTGCTCTGAGTGGGGAGGCCCTCAATGGTATAACCCCTCCCCTTACGGCTTCGGAGGCACTCGATCTTGATGAGATGGCAGCCCTCGCCTCAGAGTTAGCACAGCGCCCGATTCGCCGGGTCGTTGTGCCAGACGCGAAGTATCGCGACGGCCTGATTGCTCATGGCCTTCCAGAGGAGAGGGCTGACCTGCTTCTGGGTATCTTCCTGGCAAGCCGGCGAGGCGAATTCAACAAAGTTGATCCGACTCTTGCTCGCTTGATTGGCCGACCACCGATGCCCTTTCAAGATGTTCTAAAGGCGTCTATCTCATCAACAAAGTGAGATTTCAGCGATTGTGATGAAAGGTATCCTGTATAACAGGCCTGCATCGCTACCTCTTGTACAGGATTATACTGGTCGGCTGAGGATCGGCTTTAAGGCTGGATACAAAGCCTGGTAGACCTCGTACGCCCGATCGTAGGCGGCCTCCGTTTCAGGTTGCGGCCTGGTTCGTTCCAGTTCTTTGACGTTGATCTCGCAGGCCTGCTGCACCGAACTATATGTACCCGCCGCGACACCCGCCAACAGGGCCGCGCCAAAGGCCGGGCCTTCCTCGGCGTTGGTGGTCACTAACTCCACTCCCAGCACATCGGCGATGATCTGCCGCCACAAAAGACTTTTCCCACCTCCACCAGTGATACGTATCTGCTCTAGATTCAGGCCCTGCTCCTTGAGGATCATATATCCGTCTTTAAGACTAAAGGCGACGCCCTCTAAAACAGAACGGATCAGATGCTGGCGCGTATGGCTGGCAGTTAGCCCAATCCATCCTCCACGCGCGTAGGCGTCCAGGTGTGGGGTCCTTTCTCCCTGCATGTAAGGGAGAAAAATTAAGCCCTCGCTGCCCGGCGCGACCGGCGCGGCCTCTCTCCCAAGCAGATCATAGGCGTCAATACCGCTCCATCGCTCTAGCGCCATCTCTGGCAACCCTAGATTATCCCTCACCCAGCGCAGCGAGAGCCCGGCCCCTTGCGTCACTCCCATGAGATACCAGGCATTGGGAACAGCATGATTAAAGGTGTGAACGCGGGGGATCGGCCCGGAACGATCCACCACTGGGGTATCCGAATGCGCCAGGACGATTCCGCTGGTTCCGATGGAGACTAATCCAAGTCCAGGCCGAACGACGCCATTACCGACCGCGCCACAGGCATTATCGGCCCCACCACCCGCGACAGGCGTTCCCGCTGCCAGTCCACTCAGGGCTGCGACCGCTGAAGTGATCGTGCCACAGACGGCACCAGCCTGCACGACTGGAGGCAACAAGTCGAGATTCAATTCAATAGCGCTCAGAACCTCACGCGACCATTGCCCCTGTTTGACATCTAAAAGACAGGTGCCGGCGGCGTCGGAGATCTCGATCCCCTGCTCTCCTGTGAGTAGATAGCGGATATAGTCTTTGGGGAGCAATATCCGGCGGGTGCGTGCGAAAATCTCTGGCTCATGCTCGCGAACCCAGAGTATCTTGGGCGCGGAGAAGCCCGGCAATGCGGGATTACTAATAAGTTCAATCAGGCGCTGTTCTCCGACACGTTCGGTCATCCAGCGGCATTGGGGTTCGCTGCGCTGATCGGCCCAGATAATCGCGGGCCGCAATACCTGATCATTCTCATCCAGCAGGACAATCCCATGCATCTGTCCCGAAAGCCCAACTCCCTTCACATCAGCGGGTTGGACACCCAGAACTTTGGCCTGCTCCAGGCAACTGGAGATCGCCTGAAGCGTTGCCCGCCACCAATCAGCGGGGTTCTGTTCGGCCCAGCCCGGCTGCGGATAAAATAAAGGATACTCAATTGTTACCGAAGACAGCACCTGACTATTCTCGGTTGAGAACAGGGCCGACTTCACTCCCGTCGTTCCCAGATCTATGCCCAAAAGCGCTTGCATAAAAACCGGATCTCCTTTTTATGTTCCAGATAAAACTGCTCTTTAATATGCGCATCATATCACTTCCAGGTTGCTACTATGCTCTTAGGATCGGATGGTATTATAAGAGAGGAGCAGGGTAGCTGCTTTTCTGATCTTGTGAACCGATGAAGGAACTGTAGCCAGAAGCATGTGCATTTAAGAAAGGAATGGTCCTTTTATGAGCAATGTTCCAATCAAAGAGTTTCATCTGGATCTCAAGGATCTTACCTATACTGGTCAAGATCTGGTTCGCCCCGAGTCTATTGTAGCGCAGCCCGATGGCACGCTCTGGACTGTTGATGGACGCGGCGGCCTGCTGCGCATCGACAAGCAGGGGCAGCAGCGATTTTTTGAGGGTCTGGGTGGTGAGCCCAATGGTCTGGCAATGGACCGTGAGGGTTCTCTAATTATCGCAAATATTGGCAATGGTGCGATTCAAAAGATGCATCAGGATGGCACAGTTGAGGAGATGTTGACCGATATCGATGGTGTCAAGACTACCTGTGCCGATTTTGTGTATGTGGATCATCAGGATCGTCTCTGGATGGCCTTTTCAACAAAAGAGGATAACTGGTGGCCCGCCGCCGCGCACCCGCGACCCGACGGCTATATCGCTGTAATGGATGAGCGTGGCCCTCGCATTGTCGCGGACGGCATCTATTTCCCCAATGAGATCCGACCAGATCCCACAGGCCAGTATCTCTATGTTGCTGAAACGATGAAAGGCCGGATGCTGCGCTATCGCCTTCAACCTGACGCGAGCCTCACAGATAAAGAGATATTCGGCCCGGAGAGCCTGGGGATTGGAGGCTATGTGGACGGCTTTACCTTCGATGCGCAGGGAAATATCTGGGTCACGACGGTGCTGCGTAACGGCCTGGGGGTTATTACGCCCGACGGCGAGTATCATGTGGTGTTTGAAGATCCTCGTGAGGATTTGTTGACAAACTTCGCGCAAAAGATTCAGGATGGCACCGCTACCCCAGCCGATATGGCTGCAGCCGCTGGCCCTACCCTGCAATTGATTACCAGCGTCACCTTTGGTGGCCCCGATCTGCGAACTGTGTATATTGGTTCTCTGGCAATGAACCGGCTCCCAACCTTCCAATCACCCGTTCCCGGCTTCCCTATGGCCCATTGGAAATAACAGGTAACATCTCTTGTTATGAATATTAAGACTATAAGAAATCTAGCGGGGCTTTCTTTGTTCGCTTTTAAGCCAGGAGCGAAACTCCTTGAAGAAGGCCTCAGCCTCCCCTGTCGGGAATACGTCGAGAATAAAGCGATCTGGTCGGACTAGCAGGCAAAGATCATCTCTCCCCCGCAGTAAGTGCCTTATCTCGCCTGAAGGGTCTGACGCACTCTCTGTTTGGCTGTTCCCACAAGATACATCAGGAGCCGAGACAATTCTGATCTCCCGCACTGGCAGGCCTGCCAATCCATCCAAAGGTAGTTCCTCGGTTCGCGGGTTCGCCAGCCTCAGCAAAAGGAATCCAGAGCCCGCGACATCATCCAATAACGCTCTTGTCCCATCCGCAAGGTGAAGTTCTGGCTGCGGCAGATAGGTACCGCCAAGCTGCGATCTCAATGGATCGCGAAAACGAAAGGTCTGGACCCGTAACCCCGGTCGATAACGTGGAGATGGCTTGATACCGGCCTCAGCCAGTAATGATCGGGTCGGAGGGAACCATGCAGCCAGACTCAAGACACGATCTCGAACCAGAGCGATCGAGCGCGCAGTCGGCATGATGACGCTCCCTAGAAATGTGGAGAAGCGAATCATTCGAGCGGCGTGGGGTCGCCGCTCTTCCTGATAACTTTCTAGAAGCCCTGGCGCGGCCTGCCCCTGAAGTACCAGCGCCAGTTTCCAGCAAAGATTGTGCGCGTCTCTCAACCCACTATTCAATCCCTGGCCCCCAAAGGGCGGCATAAGATGCGCGGCATCCCCCAAGAGGAAGATTCTTCCCTGCTGAAATCGCTCTGCTAACCGCGAATGAAAGGTATAGATGGCCCTTCTTTGAATCTGGGGATGGGAACCAGGAGCTAATTTTTCAATCAGGGCGGGAATTTGAGGCAGTAGATCCTGCTCCACTTCGCCTGGTAGGAGCATAAACTCCCAACGCAATCGCGATCCTGGCGCGGGCACGCTTACCGCTGGACGCTCGGGATCACAGAAGAAGCGCGCGATCGGCTCACCAGATTCTCTCTGAGTACAATCCACGACGGCCCAGCGCTGCTCCGCTGAGGTTCCCCGAAATGGGATCTGAAGCGTATGGCGGATCTGGCTCCGCCCGCCATCACAGGCCAATAGATAATCACAGGAAATCTCTCGACGCTCCCCAGTTGCGCTCTCTATCTCTAAAGAAACTTTTGCCTGACCTTGCTTACAATCAACCACCACCTGATTAGAAGAGAGAGAGATGTGTGGGAAACGTCGCAGGCCTTCAAAGAGGATTGCTTCCAATGCCGGCTGATGAAAGGTGGAGATTAGAGGGTAACCATACAATTGAGCTGCTGGCGCGACCTTGACAAGCAAACGGCTTCTCGAAAGATAATGGGCCTGAATATTCAGCAGCGTCTGGTCCAAAATCTCTTTTCCAGACCCTAACGCCTGACAGATACGTAGCCCCTCATCATCAATTGAGATCGCCCGAGGATGGGGATACAGGCCAGCCTCTCGTTCCACAATCAGTACAGAGATTCCCGCCTGCCCTAAAAGATTTGCCGCCACCAATCCAACGGGTCCAGCACCCACAATGACAACACTGAAATGTAGTCCCTGCCCAATAGGCTCAGCCATTATGCTCTCCCCTATCTATGGAGTTGAACGCGTATCCTTGGAATCGCTCTCCAGGATCAGCAAATCATCGTCAATATCTAGATGCTGCGAAGGTACCAAGTGAGGCAGACTATGAGCGCTTCGAGCAGTCACCAGCGCTCCTCCAATCCCCTGCCCTGATAGTACCATGAGGAAGCCACCAATCAGGCTTAAACCCAGATACAAAAGGGCTGGCCCCCACTGGTCTGACTGCATCAAAAGCACATCTCCCAGAGCCAGACTGCTAAACGTTGTATACGCTCCCATCAAGCCAACATTCAAAAACAGGCGGCGTATCGGATCAATCCATAATCCAGCGTCAGCCAGCACATTGATCAGCGATAGCATCAGAGCTCCGGTCAGGTTGATAATTAAGATATCATAGGGCCAGCTCTTCCCCAACACTCCTTGAATCGCCAGACTCAGGCCATAACGGGCCAGGGTTCCCAAAAAACCACCACAAAACACTGCCAGCAGGCGCTGAGATGCACGTAAAGATTCCGGCATTACAGCACTCTTCCTAACCATAAACCGAGCCAGGCTGCCAGCAGCCCGATACCATAGGTCAGGCTAAAGTAAAATACACCACGCCTATTGCCGTTTTTAGATCGCACGAGCCGCACTCCCTCCCAACTCAATGTACTGTACGTTGTATACCCTCCCAAAAAACCAGTGGCGCAGAGCAGTTGGACTCTGGAGTCCAGCAGGTGACGACCGGCCAGCGAGAACAGCAGGGCAATCAACAACGCTCCGCTGACATTAATCAACAGCGTCCCATAGGGAAAATCGGAGCGAGAGCGTTCAGTTACAAAACGGCTTAGAAGATAGCGAACGACGGCACCCAGTGCCCCGGCAACTCCCAAAAGCAATAAAAATAATGGAGAATTTACGAGCATACACAATCCTCTGTCTTTCCTACAAAGACGCAAAAAAGGCCCCTGATCCCACCCGAAAACGGATAATCAGGAGCCATCAGCAACATCGCATTTTCGCCAGTTAAGAACCAGCAGGGGTGAGCTCCATCACCCATAACCTCATTGTATTTACTATACCATACGGGGTTCCTGCTTATCAGTTATCCAGGTAAACAAACGAGCGTTTAGGAATTTGAGCGCGCGGTCACAATATCATTGCGGGCCGCCCATAATCCCAGATCCTGCCGTTGGATCGCCGCCGCCATCAGATCCGGAAACAGATCGGGCGTGCAGGCGAAGGAGGGAATTCCCATACCAGCCAGCATGGTCGCGTTCTTTTCATCAAAAGAGGGCGCACCTTTATCACTGAGGGCCAGCAAACAAACCACCTGAACGCCACTGGCGACCATCTCAGCGGCCCGCCGCATCATCTGCTGCTGGTTACCCCCCTCGTACAAATCCGTGATCAGCACTAGAATTGTCTGGTTTGGTCGCGTAATCTGCTCCTGGCAATATCCCAACGCCTGATTGATATCGGTGCCACCACCCAACTGCACACCGAAAAGCAGATCTACCGGGTCCTGAAGATCTTCACTCAGATCTACCACTGCGGTATCAAACACGACCATCCGGGTATTCACGGATTTAAGCGAGGCCATGACCGCGCCGAAAATGCCGGAATAAACAACGGAGGTTCCCATGGAGCCGCTCTGGTCTACGCATAGAATGATGTCGCGCAATGAGGAACGCTTGCGCCCATAACCCACCAGACGTTCAGCGATAATCGTCTTTTTCTCGGGCAAGTAGTTTTTTAGATTAGCGCGAATCGTGCGGTCCCAGTTAATCTCATTGGCTCTGGGACGGTTGGTCCGGGTCGCGCGGTTCAGGCTCCCCTGAACGGCCTGCATCATCGGGTTGCGTAGCTTGCTCTCTAGATCCTGCACAACTTTGCGGACAACCTGGCGAGCAGTATCTTTGGTTTCTTCGGGGATTACCTTACTGAGGGTCATCAAAGTCGTGACCATATGAATATCGCACTCGACGCTTGCCAATACCTCGGGCTCCAATAATAAGGAGGTCAGGTTCAGGCGATCCATGGCATCCTGCTGCATCACTTTAACCGCCGAACTGGGGAAGTAGGTGCGGATGTCGCCCAGCCAGCGGCTAACGTTGGGGGATGAGTTAGACAGATCACCTGATTTCTCACCATCGTACAGGGCACCCAATACTTTATCCATTCCAATATCTGAGGCACCCTGCATTCCCTCCAGATCCGAGGCATCTTTACCGAGCATCAGCCGCCAGCGGCGCAAACGCTCCTGATCATCAACCGGCATGACTTTTTCCTTCCATAATCTGTGCCAATACCGGTAGAACCAGTCTGGCTCGCTCTGGCTGCACCTCGACATCAACATCTATCGCACCCGTTTGAGGGGCGGCAGGCGGTTTATGCAGATGTTTGACTTTCTCACCCATCGCACGGCGTTCGGAACTGGTAAAGTCCGCGAAGGCACGCCGCAACAACGGCAGCAGCGCGGTAAAGTCCGCTGGCTCCAATGAAGTTTGCCACTCGTCCAGCGCCAGCCAGAGCCCATTCAGGTGCAACAACCTCTGACCACTGCCTCTCAGAATTCCTCCCAACCAGGCGGCAGCCTGCTCCGCTGGATTCACGGTGGAGAGCGCCAGTCGCGCCAGCCGGTAGATCTCTTCTTCTGTCAGTAGATGCTGCTCATACAACAGTCGACAGCAGCGTCCACGAATCAGACCATGAACGGCGTCAACTTCTAACAAAGTGTGTAAAAGACTCTGCCACTGCCCATTCAGATCGTCGCGGTTCAACAGGCCCAGGCTCTCCTGGGCCTGTTCCATGCTTTTCAGCAGCCCGGAAGCCGAGCCATCATCCAGGGAGAGGCAGGCATTGGGAAGGCTCACGAGGATGCGATCAAACAAGCCATCGTAGATGGGGGCGATCAGCTCGCCGCTGTGCCCACGAACGTTTCCATAGCGGATCACACGGGCCAGAGGGAGCAGCGATTCCAGCATGTGACGAATATCGGAGGAGACAGCGGCCCGCGTCTGAAGGCAGTAAAGGGTATGACCAATCGCGACGGGCAGTTCGGCCAGAACCACTTTGTCGAGAAGCGAGGTAATTTGAGGCAGCTCATCATAACTGTCGGCCAGCGAATTCACGTAGCCGGTCGCGGCCCGTTCAAGCGTGTTGCCCCAGATGTTGCGCTCAATCAGCCGGACAACATACTCCACTTCCCACTTCAGCTTCCAGACCTCATGGAAGGTACTGTTACTATTTCCATGCCTTTGTATCTCGCCCCATTTGATGCCCAGCAAGGAGAGTCGATGGAGCATCTGACTGCGCTCACGATCGGTGTCATTGCGCAGGTCTAGGTCAACTGTTTTGTCTTCGGGAGAGGCCTTCAAACGCAAGCGCTTCTGGAGGGTCTCGACATCACGCTGCAACGGCACTTTTGGTGTCTCATCGGGGACCTCGCCCTGCGTCTCACCAATCTCTAGCTTGTTGCGAATCAAGGCCATGGGAGCGCTGTTGCCGTGGCAGAGCACGGTCTGAATCGCTTCGTGCAATTCTTCCATGCCCGGTGCGTAGTGACCACGAATGGTCGCGAGGGTCTCGCTTAGGCGCACCGCTTCAATCACGCTGGCGGATGAAGCATCCAGATCTTCTCCCCGCAGCAATCTGGCGGCGTGCGTCAGCCAGAGCACGGTCGAGTGCTGCTGTGTGGACCAGAGATGTCCATACCATCCAGGAGAGGCTACACCCGCGCCGTAGCCGCTGCGCAACGAGAGCCGGGAGTTTGTCCAGGGAATCCAGGTGGACTCAACCTTGACCTTTTTCAGGCCCTTCAGCAGGGCGGCATCACCTTTCGCGTCTGAGAGATCGCTTAAAGCCGGGCTGTGCCAGGCCCCGCAGACAACAGCGATCTTCTGAAAACCTTCTTTTTGGGCAATGCGAATGCTCTGACGCATATGCGCCTCACGGCGCGCCTCGCGCTCATCAAGATTTTTCTCGTCAGCTCTGGCCTCGCGCATCACCTCCAGAATTCCCTGAAAAAGATCCTGTACATCGCTGCGCATTTCAACCTGCCGCTCCCACCATTGCTCAAAATCGGGATAGCCGGCAGCCTGTCCAATCAGGTCCAGTACCCGCTCATGGGCCTGCTCAGGATCTGCTATCGGCTCCTCCGATTGCTCAGGCGCTACCGCTTCCTGTACTAATAGCTCTGTCTTCTGCTCTCGCTCCAATACCTGAGCCATCTGGATCGCCTGTGGAAGGTCTATAAACCGGGCCGGAATCCCTTGCTTCAAGCTATACTGTAAGGCCTGCCATTCCGGTGAAAAGTGCGTGAAAGGATAATAGACCGAATGCTGAAGATGATCCGGAAGGTAGATGAGTAGCGCGACCGGGGGCTCCATCCCTTCATGGATCATGAGAGGGAGTCTTTCTTGAGCATCAGGTGGTCCCTCGACCAGGACAATATCTGGCCCAAAC